>NZ_CAUVXI010000189.1:8946-11065 GCF_963555845.1 Protofrankia sp. Cas8
GCACGGTCTGTGGCTGGGTAGGCGGCCGGCGCCGGGGCGGGGTTGGTGCCGGCGCCTTGCTGCGGGCGCGGCATAATATCGCCCTGGGCCGGTCGCCTGTTCGACCGCGACAACCCCTCGGGCCAGGTCGGCCTGTAGCACCCATCACAGACCGAACCGGCCGGTTGGGTCAAGGTGCTCCTGCCCCGCTCCTCCCGCGCCCCGCGAGGCCGCGCCCCTCGTGCCGGACACTCTGTAGGAACGATGTGAATCTGGTGTTGTGCCAGGAGCATCAGATTCACATCGTTAAGAGCGCCTGGCAGCGGGCCTTGGCCCACCGTGCCGCATCGGAGATCAGCGCCGGCAGTTCTGTCAGTGCCGGCAGTTCTGTCAGCGTGTAAGGAGGTTGCCCACTCCTTGCCACTTTCAACGTATAGCGCACCGGGGGGCTTGCGGCAAGACCCGGGTCGTGCCGCAGAATCGCTAGCCGAGGCCAGGACCTGCGGAAATGGGAGTCACGACGGGCGTGTGGTGTTGTCGAGGTATGGGTCGCGCGGGGACGTCGAACCGTTGGTGGGACTCGTGGTGTGGGTGTGCGCGCCGCCGGACTGCGCGGAGCAGCCGGCCGACAATCAATCTCGTTAAACGGGGGGTTTCATGATTGACGTGATCGTGGTAGGCGGCGGACCGACCGGCGTGATGCTCGCCGGCGAGTTGCGACTGCACGGCGTGCACGCGCTCGTGCTGGAGAAGGAGGCGGAGCCGATCAGGATTGTCCGCGCGCTCGGCCTGCACGTGCGCAGCGTCGAGATGATGGACCAGCGCGGTCTGCTGGAGCGGTTCCTCGCGCTCGGCCAGCAGTACCCGGTCAGTGGTTTCTTCGCCGGCATCGTCAAGCCGCGGCCCGACCGGCTGGACACCGCACATCCCTACATCCTCGCCATCCCGCAGACCACCACAGAGCGCCTGCTGACCGAGCACGCCACCGAACTCGGCGTCGAGATCCGGCGCGGCTGCGAACTGGTCGGGCTGCGCCAGGACGACCACGGGGTGACCGCCGAGCTGGCCGACGGCACGCAGCTGCGCTCGCGCTACCTCATCGGCTGCGACGGCGGCCGCAGCACGGTGCGCACGCTGCTCGGGGTCGGCTTCCCCGGTGAGCCCGCCAGGGTCGAGTGGCTGCTGGGCGAGGTAGAGGTGGCCATGCCGCCGCAGGAGTTGGCGGCCGTGGTGGCCGAAGTCCGCAAGACCGATCTGGGGTTCGGCGCCGGACCCCTCGGGGACGGGGTGTACCGCGTCGTCGTACGCGCCGACGCGGTGGCCGAGGACCGCACGGTCGCGCCGACCCTGGACGAACTCAAGCAGCGGCTGCGGGCGATCGCCGGCACCGACTTCGGCGCGCACTCACCGCGCTGGCTCTCCCGCTTCGGTGACGGCACCCGGCTGGCCGAGCGCTACCGGACCGGGCGGGTGCTGCTGGCCGGCGACGCGGCGCACATCCACCCGCCGACCGGCGGGCAGGGCCTCAACCTCGCCATCCAGGACGCGTTCAACCTTGGCTGGAAACTGGCCGCCGAGGTCAACGGCTGGGCACCGGCGGGGCTGTTGGACAGCTACCACACCGAACGGCACCCGGTGGCCGCCGACGTGCTCGACACCACCCGGGCGCTGGTCGAGCTGCTGTCCCCCGAGCCGGGTCCCCAGGCAGTGCGCCGGCTGGTGTCGGAACTGATGGACGTCGAGGAGGTGAACCGCTACCTGATCGAGAAGATCACTGCGATCGGGGTCCGCTACGACTTCGGCGCGGGCCATCCACTGCTCGGCCGGCGGCTGCGGGATGTGGGGCTGAAACGGGGGCGCCTCTACGAGCTGATGCACGGCGGCCGCGGACTGCTGCTCGACCAGACCGGCCGGCTCTCGGTGGCGGGCTGGGCGGATCGGGTCGACCACGTCGTCGACGTCGTCGACGTCAGCGAGGAACTGGACGTGCCCGCCGTGCTGCTGCGGCCCGACGGCCATGTGGCGTGGATCGGTGACAGTCAGCAGGATCTGCTCAGCGGGCTGCCCACGTGGTTCGGCGCCGCCGTCCGCTCATAGGTTGAGCCTGCCACATATCGCCGGCAGGGACGGTGCGTTCAGT
>NZ_CAUVXI010000190.1:0-845 GCF_963555845.1 Protofrankia sp. Cas8
GTAATGGACATGTTCAACCGGGTGGGGGTGGCGACGTCGCTCGGTCCACCCGATCAGGGGTCGTGTACCGGGTTGTGGGTTGGTTGATTACCTCGTCGACATTCGTGGCTGTAAGTAATCGAGCGCTTCGACAGGGACACGAAGGATGCACCGACCATGACCGGCGTCGAACCCGGAGCTCGGACGCGGCCATTTCCAGGGTTCCGTCGATGGTTGGCAGATCGCCGGCGGTCAGCCGGTGCGGCTGCCCCCACTCCTGGCTGGAGCCCTCGTCGTGAGGTCCGTCGTGAGGTCCGTCGCGCCGCCGGTCGCAACCACCGGACTCAACCAGGGAGAGGGCCTGCATCGCTGTCAGACCCGCAGCGACAGTGGCGAGCGTCACATCGCACGCGTCGACGCCGCTGTCCGGACGGCGCGACATCTGCAGGGCCAGCAGCGGCCACGCGGGCTCGGCCGCGCCGCGGTGCAGATGCTGGCAGTGCAGGCACGAGGTCATGCCGGGCAGGACCAGCGGCCCGATCACTGCGGTGGTCTCGCGAATGCCGGCGAGCAGGTGCGGGATGCCGGTGCGTTCCAACTCAAGGGATTCGTGCGGGTGGACGACGGGAATTCCGGCCGGAGTGATCACAACGAGATCGGGACGGAACGGTGCGCCGGCCCGGTGCCGGGTTTCGCGGGATGCCAGGGGCCGCGCGACCCGGGCGATCGCCGAGGCTGTCGCCGTCGAGCGCGGGCGGCCGATGTCATCGAGACGAACACCGCCCGGCGCGACATCGGCGGGCCTGGTCACCCCGGTGTCGTCGACGACCACATGGCCGATCCCGGCCGCGGCCAACAAGGTCGCC
>NZ_CAUVXI010000190.1:1316-11266 GCF_963555845.1 Protofrankia sp. Cas8
GCGCGCCGACCCGGCCCGCACCGCGGACCTGGATCCGCGCGTGGCGTCGGGCCCGCAGCATCCGATGGACATGGGTCGGGTCGGTTGAGCCCAAGGAGATCGACGCAAGGTCCGGCACCAGCCGTTCGTGGTCCAACATCGACAGTGGCGAGCGGTCGGCGGGAGCCGCATCCTCGATCATGCCGGTGTCCTCCAACAGGACCACGAGTTCGCGTCGGGCCGCGTCGAGGGAGCTCAGCACCTGCTCACGCGATCGGGTGCCGTCGAGCATGTCGAGCACGGAGGCGTCCCGAGCGGTGAGCCCGCCGAGGACGATCGCCCGCACCGGGTCGACGCCTATTTGCAGGGTGGACCCGTCACGCCAGAGCCGGCGTAGGCCGGGCTTGAGGATGGGGCGCACCGCGTCCTCCTCGGCAGAAGGCGACTAGCTCGTGCCATGACAGTCTCATGCCGGTCGCCGTTGTATACCGATATCGACCCATCTGTGGATAACGGTCGCATTTAGTCGAAATTCCAGACGGCGCCTGTGGACGACCGTCGGTCCAAGGGCCGAGCCGGCCGGCAGCCCGGGTCCCCGGGTCCCCAGGCCGCCGGCTGGAGGAGTCAGGCTCGCCCGGACTCCGGGTTCCGGGGTCCGGGCGGGAGCCCTGCGACATGTGTCCTGTGTGCGTCAGAGCTATGTGCTTCAGGCCTTGCCGAGGATCCTGTTGATCGTGGTGCCGCAGACCGGGCAGGTGCCTCGCGCCATCCGGCGCCCGGACTCACTGACCCGCACTTCGCCCTGGTAGTGCCGCTTGTCCTTGCACTTGACGCAGTAGCCCTCGAATGTCTCTGCCACCCGTTCTCCCCTCGCGCCGTCGGTCGTCGGTGACGAACCGCGGGTTGTCAACGAAGAAGGCCGGCCCGAATGGCCGACCCGACGCCATCCTGTCGGATTCGGTGATCGTGCCCTCTGCTGGGGCACGGGAAGGGCGCCCGGGAGCCTCCGGCGGCGCGCGAGCGACGGTGGCGCCGCCTTCGGTTAGGGTCGGGAAAGTCCGGGATGGCCAGCCTGGCGGGTCCACGACCGCTCCGGCGGCGCCGGGCGACGTCCCGCCTCCCGACGACTTCCGCCTCCCGACGACTTCCGCGACACCAGGAGCCGATCGTGTCCGAACCGTTGCTTGTCCAACGTCCCGCGGATGGTGTCATTCTGCTGACACTGGCTCTGCCCGAGCGGCGCAACGCCATGAGCGTGGCACTCACGCAGGCTTGGTCGACGGCGTTGGACGAGATCATCACCGATCCGCACGTGCGGGCAGTGATCGTAACGGGACAGGGCAGTGCGTTCTGCGCCGGTGGTGACCTCGACTGGGTCGACCCGCGGACGAGCGGAGCGGCCGGCACCGAGCAGTTGCGTGCGAAGATGCTCACCTTTTACCGGACCTGGTTGAAGATCAGAGCGGTGGAGGTACCCACGATCGCGGCGGTGAACGGTGCCACGGTGGGCGCCGGGTTGTGTCTCGCGCTTGCCTGCGACCTGCGTTTCGCCTCGGTGGACGCCACCTTCTGCGCGCCTTTTACCCGCCTTGGCATGCATCCGGGGATGGCGGCCACCCGGTTGCTGCCCGAGGTCGTCGGTGCGGTCCGAGCCAGAGAGCTGATTTTCACCGGCCGGATGGTCGACGCCCGGGAGGCTGCGGCGATCGGCCTGGTCAACGCTGTGGTGCCCGCCGCCGACCTGGTCGCGACCGCGGTGGACACCGCGGTGCGGATCGCCGAGGCCGCGCCGGTCGCGACCAGACTGGCCAAGGTCGCGTTGAGCGGTGCCGACGATCTCGATCGGATCCTGCAGTGGGAAGCGCTCGCCCAAGCCACGACCATGGCCAACGGCGAGGCGGCTGAGGGGATCCAGGCGCAGCTCGACCGACGCCCGCCGTCGTTCGCCCCCGCGAGTGCTGTGGGGCCTACGACCTCCGGGCGCGCGATTTGACGATCGGTGAGAAGCCCCCGGCACGCGGCCGGGCTCTCCAGCTTCCCCTTCTGGAGGGTCCGCCGGTGACCGGGGACTTCGTGTCCGCCAAGCTATGGCCGCGTAGCGGTGGCGGTCAACGACCGCCACGCGGATCAATGGCGGGACCTGCGTCGTCCGGTGGTTGCGGCCGGGGAGGCTCCTCCTGGGCGGGGGTGTCGCGCAACCGGTCCAGTTCCGCGATGGGGTCGCCCACCGTGCTGGTGTCGCCCGCGGCGAAACCCTGCGGGTCAGCGAGATCATCGGCGCTCGGAAGCAGATCGGGGTGTGCCCACAGGGCATCGCGTCCGTCGATCCCCCGGAGCTCTGCCACGGCCTGCCACAGCGTGGCCGCCTCGCGCAGTTTGCGCGGGCGCAGGTTGAGGCCCACAAGCGTGGCAAAGGTCTGCTCGGCTGGCCCACCCTCGGCGCGGCGGCGGCGCACCATCTCCCGCAGCCTGGACGCACCGGGCAGGTTCTTCGTGGCGGCGGTGTCGGTGACGGTCTCCACCCAGCCCTCGACCAGGGCGAGGATCACCTCCAGGCGTGCCAGCGCCGCGGTCTGCTCAGGTGTGGTCGCCTCGTCGAAGACGTCCTCACCGAGTGCTTCCTGCAGACTCGCCGGATCCATGATCCGGGTCGGGTCGATCATCCCCATCGCCCGCGAAACCGCTTCGGAGTCGACCGCGATACCTCGGGCGTACTCCTCGACCGCACCGAGGACGTGCGCGCGGAGCCACGGGACATGGCCGTACAGGCGCTGGGACGCCGCTTCGCGTAGAGCCAGGTAGATCCGGACCTCGCTGGTGTCGATCCCCAGGCCCGAACCGAACGCCTCGACACCCGCCGGGACGAGCGCGGCTGTGCGCGGTGGGCTCAGCGGCAGCCCGACATCGGTGGAGGAGACGACCTCACGGGCGAGCAGGCCGATCGCCTGGCCGACCTGAGCGCCGAACAACATCCCGCCGACCTGGCTGACCATCTGCATGATCGGCCCGCCTGCGGCCGCCAGCTGGCTCAGGTCGAGGCCTGGCGGGATCTGTGCGGCAAGTTCAGGCGGCAGCCCACCGCCCGCATCGCCCATCTGCGCGAGTCCGCTGGAGATTCCGCCGCGCATGGCGTCGGCGACCCTCGTGGCCACCGGATCGCACAGCGTCCGCCAGACGGGCAGTGTCACCTCGATCCAGCGGCCACGCGTCCATCCCTCGGCGGTGGTCGCTCCGGCGGGTAGCGTCGTCACCGGGTCGAGCCAGATGTCGGCGAGCCGGACCGCTTGGCGGACGTCTTCGACCTCGGCGTCGGACACGGCGCGGTCAGCGTCGCCGAGCGTACGCACCGCGACTTGTCGCGCGAGCTCCCAGTTCACGGGCCCGTCGTGCCAGGCCAGCAGGCGCTCGAGCTCGGCGAAGAACGGAGCTCCGGTTCCGAACGGCATACCGGAGCCGCCGGCCGGGGACGATCCGCCCGGGGTGAACCCGAACGGGAAGCCGTCGCTCATGGTCGGCGTCCCAGCCGGGAGGATGTGACGTGAGGCCCGTGGCCCATGGATCCGGACATGCACCAACGGTAGTGCGTTTTCCCGCTGATGCCGAAACGACATCACGATACGGCCACCGCAACGGTCGGGATCGCCCACCCGGGCCTCGGCTGATGACGATGACGCGCCGGTCGCGCGGATACCCTACGGTCGGACCTGTGAGCCACATCCGTACCGGCCAGGCTGTCATTGTGGCGATCCGCGAACCGGAGTTGTCGGTTGACGAGTGCCTGAACGCCGTACGGGGGCCAGGCGTGGGTGGCGTCGCCGTCTTCATCGGCACGGTGCGCGATCACGATGGCGGGCATGACGTGGCCGAACTGGAGTACACCGCCCATCCACGGGCCGGTGCCGAGCTGGAACGGGTGGCCGCCGCCGTGGCCGCCGCTCACGCGGTAGAAGCAGTGGCTGTCACCCACCGGATTGGCCTGCTCGGTATCGGTGACATCGCCGTGGTCGTTGCGGTGGGGGCCCCGCATCGCGCCGAGGCCTTCGCGGCGTGTCGTCAACTGATCGACGACGTCAAGGCCCAGGTTCCGATCTGGAAGCGCCAGGTGTTTCTGGACGGTTCGTCGGAGTGGGTAGGCGCGTGCTGAACGTGGCCTCTACCATGGGCTTCGCCTCCCTCTTCCCCCGTCTCGACGCCGAGGCCGCCATGTGGTTCCTGCTCATCCCGCCGATCGCCGTCCTTGTCACCCTCGTCTGGCTCGCTCTGCGTTCACGCCCGGAACGCCGGCCCGAAGCGCTGATCACTGTGGAGGGTTACCGCCGCAGCATGGCCGCGCTTGCACGGCCCATGGACGTTGCGCGCGGTCCGTCTGTGCGTGCCGCATCCCTGCAGCCCCCAGCCCTGCCGACCCCCGCCACGACCGGTCCGCCTGATCCCCGGTGAGTTGATTTCCGTACTGGAGGGCCAAAGGGTGCGCGATGATCGTCAGATCGCGCGCCCGGAGGCCGTAGTCCCCGCGATACTGCCGGCCTGGTCGCTGCAGCCAGGCCATCAGGCCGCGAATCACAGGTCCTAGACTGCCAGCCATGGCGCGGCGTATCCAGACACTCCTCGTCGCATCCGTCCTGGCGCTGGTACTCGTGGTAATGGGTCTGTGGCTGCCCGTGCCATTTGTGATGCTGTCGCCGGGGCCGGTGACCGACACGCTCGGACGTCCCGACGGCAAGCCGCTGATCGAGATCGTTGGCCGCAAAACCTATCCCACGTCCGGGAACCTTGATCTCACCACGGTCGAGGAGGTACCGAAGCTCAGTGCGCTGGACGCGGTCCGCGGCTGGTTCGACGGCGACCGTGCCGTGGTCCCGCGGGAGCTGGTGCAGCCACCAGGCACGAGCGACGAGCAGGTCCGCCAGGAGAACACCGCGGCTATGATCGATTCGCAGGATCAGGCTACCTCCGCGGCTCTCGGTGAGCTCGGGATCACCCCGACCGGCACGTCCGTGGTTGTGCACGAGATCATCGATGCATCGTCGCCCGCCGCCGGTAAGCTGCGTGCGGGCGACGTGATCGTGGCGGTCGACGGCGTCGCCGTGACCACCCCGCAGCAGCTGCAGGAGGCGGTCCTCCGGGTCCGTCCGGGGCAGCCCGTGACGATCTCCTTCAGTCGTGACGGCGATGCGCCCACCCAGACGTCGATCACCACTGCCGCGGCGCGCAACGACCCGGGCCGTCCGGTCATCGGTATCACCACGACCGAGAAGCAGCATTATCCCTTCACGGTCGAGATCAAACTCACCGATGTGGGTGGACCGAGTGCCGGCCTCATGTTCGCGCTCGGCATAATCGATCTTCTCACGCCGGGCCAGCTCACGGGCGGTCGGACGATCGCGGGTACCGGCACCATCGACGCGAGCGGCACAGTTGGTCCGATCGGGGGTATTCAGCAGAAGCTTCTCGGTGCTCGCAGGTCAGGTGCGGTCGTCTTTCTCGTACCGGCGGCAAACTGCCCGGATGCCCGGGAATCGGCCCCGGCCGGCCTCAGGCTGGTGCGGGTCGCGACGCTCAAGGGAGCGATCGACGACCTGAATGCGCTCGCCGATAGCCCCCAGGCCCCCGTTCCTGGTTGCTGACCCGCTAGACCCGCCGACCCGCTAGACCCGCCGACCCGCTTCAGGCCCGTTCAGAGCGACCGGCGCCGACCGCTCAGCCGAAGGTCGCCAGCAGGCCGTCGACGAGACTGTCCGCGAGGTCCGGGTCGACCACGAGCTCGTCGTCGCCGCGGACCCGCAGACATGACGCGTGCTGCCCGTCCCGGGTCACTCCGACCGCGAGCCGGACGTCCTGGCGTTCGGGGTGGTTGGCCGCCCATATCTCGATATCCCGTTCATCGTAGGGAGTCTCCTGCTCAGCACTGGGCGGCAGGACCACGAGCTCGGTGACAAGGACGCAGCCGAGAACCTCCGGCGGCCAGCCGATTGCGGCGAGCACCTCGTCGAGGCGGCCGGCGGGCAGGGGTTCCTGCTCGACGGGGGTGAGTGAACCGGGCGCGGTGTCGCCAATGTGTGCGGCGAGCGTCGGTTCGCGGGCGATGAGTTCGGAGGTGTCGGCCAGCGCGTAGACCTGGCTGGGCTGATCCCAGCCCAGGTCGGCCACGTGCCGTTCGACCTCCAGCACAACAGCGGTCAACTCGTTGATGTCGGGGCTCGTCACGAGCGCATCCTCTCCGATGGCGCCACCCGGGCACTGGCGTAGGTTGCGTTCCAGGCGGACAACCCGGTCGTCTGCCCCGGACGCAAGGAGGAGCGAGTGGCAGCAGCCCGCAGACCACTGGTGGCGCGTACCCGCATCCTCATCCCCGCGCTGCTTGTGGTCATTGTTCTGATCATCCTGCTGGGTGTCTTCACGCGGCTTTACACCGACCTCCTCTTCTTCCGGTCGGTCGGGTTCAGCAAGGTCTTCAACACCGTCCTGTCGACACGGATACTGTTGTTCGTCCTCTTCGGTGCTCTGATGGCCGTGGCGGTCGGCACCAACCTTGTGCTCGCGTACCGACTGCGACCGCCGATCCGCCCCCTGTCACTCGAGCAGCAGAACCTCGAGCGGTACCGGGTGGCGGTTGAACCGTATTCGGTCTTGATCTTGATCGTGGTCTCGGCGTTGTTCGGTATCGTAGCGGGTGTCTCGGCATCCGGTCGATGGCGGACGTGGCTGTTGTGGCTCAATGGCAAACCCTTTGGGCAACGGGACCCGCAGTTCCATCGTGACATCAGCTACTACGCTTTCACGTACCCGTTCCAGCGTTTCCTGCTGGGTTTTCTGTTGACGACCGTGGTGCTGTCGTTGCTGGTGGCGGTGCTGACGCATTACCTGTTCGGTGGTATCCGGCTGCAGACCCAGGGAGAACGGGTGGTGCCGGCCGCGAAGGCGCACATATCCGTCCTGTTGGGGCTACTCGCCCTGCTCAAGGCCTGGGCCTACTACCTCGACCGGTTCGGGCTGGTGTTTTCCTCGCGCGGGGTCGTCAACGGTGCCTCCTACACCGACACCCATGCCGTACTGCCGGCCAAACTCATCCTGCTGTTCATCTCACTGCTGTGCGCGGTGCTGTTCATCTACAACATCTTCCAGCGCGGCTGGACGTTGCCCCTGCTGTCCGCGGGGATACTGGTGCTGTCAGCCCTGGTGGTCGGCGGAATCTATCCGGCGATCGTCCAGCAGTTCCAGGTTCGGCCGAACGAGGCGTCCCGTGAGGCGCCCTACATCAGCCGCAACATCGAGGCGACCCGCGCGGCATACGCGATACAGAAGATAGACCCACAGCCCTATAATGCGGGCACCACTCCCGACACCGCGAAGCTCGGTGCTGATTCGGCGACGTTGTCCAATGTCCGCCTGCTGGATCCCAACCGGTTGTCCCTGACCTACGACCAGCTTCAGCAGATCCGCAATTACTACGGCTTCCCGCCGTCGCTGGACATCGACCGCTACACGGTCGCCGGATCGGACGGCCAGCCCGCGACCCACGACTATGTGGTCTCCGTCCGGGAACTCGACCAGAACGGTCTCTCCGAGCAGCAGCGGAACTGGATTAATCTGCATCTGACATACACGCACGGCAAGGGCTTCGTCGCGGCGCCGGCGAATACCATTAACGAACTCGGGCAGCCGAAGTTCGCTGAGCTGAACCTGCCACCCACCGGGCCGCTGGGCCTGACCGAGAGCCGGATCTACTTCGGTGAGATGTTTCCAGGGTACTCGATCGTCGGCACGAAGCAGGCGGAGATCGACGGACCGGGCGCGACTGAGAACAGCGAGTCGACGACGACGTACGACGGTTCCGGCGGCGTGTCGATCGGCTCGACGTTTCGCCGGGCGCTGTTCGCGCTGCGGTTCCAGGAGAAGAACATACTGCTGTCGGGTGACATAACCGGGAAGTCCCGCATTCTGTACGTCCGCAACCCGCGTGAGCGGGTGAGTCAGGTCGCGCCCTGGCTCACGCTCGACGGCGATCCCTACCCGGCGGTCGTCAACGGGAGGGTGGTGTGGATCCTCGACGGTTACACCACGTCCGATGGATATCCATACGCCGAGCGTAAGACACTCGGTTCGGTTACCGCCGATGCCGTGACGGGCCGCGCGTCAAACCGGTCCGCGCAGGGGGCTAGCGAGGTCAACTACATTCGCAACTCGGTGAAGGCGACCGTCGACGCGTACGACGGAAATGTCTCCCTCTACGCCTGGGACGAGTCCGACCCGGTACTCCGGACGTGGATGAGCGCGTTCCCCGGGACCGTCAAACCGAAGAAGGAAATGCCGGCCGGGCTGCTGGAGCACCTGCGCTACCCGGAGGACCTGTTCAAGGTCCAGCGGGACCTTCTCGCCTCCTACCATGTACTCAATCCGCGTGACTTCTACTCCCAGGAGGACTTCTGGGCGGTCTCGCCGTCACCGGACAACCAGAACCAGCCACAACCACCCTTCTACGTGTACAGCCAGCTCGTTGATCATTCGCAGCCTTCGTTCAATCTGACCTCGCCGTTGCTGGCGAAGGGTTCGTCGAAGCTCGCGGCCTATATGGCCGTGTCGAGCGATCCGGGTAATTACGGAGAGTTCCAGGTGCTACGGCTACCGAAGGGCGTAACCATCAACGGGCCGGTACAGGTGCAGAACCTCATCGAGTCCAAGGGGGAGATCTCCAAGGAGCTGAGCCTGCTGCGGGGTGAGGGATCGCAGACGATCCAGGGGAACCTGCTCACCCTGCCGGTGGCCGGTGGCCTGCTCTATATCGAGCCGTACTACGTCCAGGCGCGGGAGAACGCGGTATACCCGACGTTGCAGCGGGTAGCCGCGGTGTTCGGTGATCGGATCGGCTTCGCGCCGACCCTGGACGAGGCCCTGAGACAGGTCTTCGGTGCGAGCGCCACGACACCCAACGGCACGACACCACCGGGCGCCACCACACCACCGGGTACCACCACGCCACCAGGTACCACGCCATCACCGGGAACGACCGGTAGTCCGGAGATCCAGCAGGCGATCGTGGATGCTGACCGTGCCTTTGCCGCCGGGCAGGACGCGTTGCGCAAGACTCCGCCGGACTTCGCCGCATACGGTGCCGCGCAGAAGGATCTGTCCGACGCGCTGAACCGGCTGGCACGGCTCACGGGGGTGCCTGCCGCCTCGGCGAGTCCCAGTCCCGCGCCGTCGGCATCGCCCTCAGCCGCCGCGCCGGCGTCTCCCCAGGCCGGCGCTGCGGGTGCGAGTCCGGGGCCGGCAGCGGCCCCGGTGGCCCCGGTGGCGACCACGTCCACGTCGCCGCCAGGCGGGTAGCCGGGCCGATCGGACCTTTGATCAAGCTCATTTGACAACCCCCACCCAGCGTCCTATAAGGTGAACTCACACCGACGCGGGGTGGAGCAGCTCGGTAGCTCGCTGGGCTCATAACCCAGAGGTCACAGGTTCAAATCCTGTCCCCGCTACCACGCAGTACCAGGGCGAAGGCCCCCGGAGAGATCTTCTCCGGGGGCCTTTCGCTTGCGTTCGTGTAGGCGAATCTGTAGGCGAGACCTCGAAACTGCTACCCCGGAGGGCCCCACTCGGGTCCCATCCCACCCAAGATCAGATCTGCGATCGCGCGGGCAACCTCACGGTCGGCATCAAGATCGGTATCGAGGTAGGTGCCCATGGTGAACGCCACGGAGGCATGGCCGACCCGTTCGCTGCACATACGTGGTCAGCGACCACCGCCGATACGACTGCCTTTCAGTCCAGCGGTCGCAGGCTCACATCCGTGCCCCGCCGCGATCTGGTATCAGGGGACGCTTCCGAAGAGGTCTTCGCCGGGGTCGTCCCGTGTGCCGGGGCCGTCCCGTGTGTTGTGGAGGGTGCGGCGGTAGGGATTGCGCCGGGGGGTTCGGGTCGGGTCGATCCATCCCGGGGGAATCCACTCGGGAACACCGTCGGCGGCGATCCGT
>NZ_CAUVXI010000191.1:0-10716 GCF_963555845.1 Protofrankia sp. Cas8
GGCTCCCGGTGCTGCCCGGAGCGGCGACACTGACCACCCTGCGCCGTCGCAACGTGCTGTAGTTCCCGTGCAACCTGCCAGTGCCTGTGCTGCCTGCCAGTGCCTGTGCTGCCTGCCAGTGCCTGTGCTTCCCGTCCGACCCGGAGTCCTTGATGTTGTGGCCGGCGCCGGTGGATCAGCCGACGCCCAGACCCTTGGCGACCCGTGCGCCGAGGTCCGGATCGACCTGGCGCCAGTACTCGACGACACGCCGCTGGACCTCGGCCTGAACATCCTGGGACGCATGCCCGACGATGTTGCCCACCAGGTGGTCGCGGTCGGTGTCGGACATCACGTCTCGATACAGCGTGCCCGCCTGGCCGAAGTCGTCGTCGTCCCGCCGCAGCGTGTATGCCGACCGGACGAACTCGCCGTCGGCCTCCCACACGGCGTCGTCGGCGTACCGGGCCGCGTCGGCCCTGGGGCCGCCGTAGCTGTTCGGCGCGTACACCGGGTCGCGGGACGGCTCGTAGCGCATTGCGCCGTCCTTGTTGTAGGAGTTGACCGGCGACTTCGGACGGTTGATCGGTAGTTGCAGATAGTTCGGGCCAATCCGGTGACGATGCGTGTCCGGGTAGGAGAACAGCCGGCCGAGCAACATCTTGTCCGGACTCGGGCCGATCCCCGCCACCATGTTCGCCGGCTCGAACGACGCCTGCTCCACCTCGGTGAAGTAATCGCCGGGATTGCGGTTCAGGACCATGCGTCCGATCGTGATCGGCGGGTAGTCCGCGTGTGGCCAGACCTTGGTCAGGTCAAACGGGTTGAAACGGTAGGTGGCGGCAGCCGCGAACGGCATGATCTGTATTTCCAGCCGCCAGGACGGATATTCACCGGCATCTACAGCCGATGCGAGATCGCGGATGTGATAGTCGGGATCGACCGACACCGTCGCCTTCGCCTCAGCGTCGGTGAAGGTGTCGATGCCCTGCTCGGTCTTGAAGTGGTACTTCACCCAGAACCGTTCACGAGCCGCGTTCACCCACATGAATGTGTGACTGCCGTAACCGTTCATGTTGCGCCAGGAGCGTGGCGTCCCGCGGTCGCTCATCAGGATCAGCACCTGGTGGGCGGATTCGGGTGACAGCGTCCAGAAGTCCCACTGCATGTTGTTGTCTCGCAGGTGGTTGTCGGCACGCCGCTTCTGCGAGTGGATGAAGTCCTGGAACTTACTCGGGTCGCGTACGAAGAAGATCGGCGTGTTGTTGCCGACCAGGTCGTAGTTACCCTCCTCGGTGTAGAACTTGATCGCGAAGCCACGCGGGTCACGAACCGTGTCAGCGCTGCCGAGCTCCCCCGCCACCGTGGAGAAGCGGACAAACACGTCCGTGCGCCTGCCCACCTCGGCGAGGAACGCGGCCCTCGTGTAGGGGGTGACGTCCGCGGTCACCTCGAAGTAACCGTGCGCACCGCCCCCCTTGGCATGGACGACCCGCTCGGGCACCCGTTCCCGGTTGAACTGCGCCATCTTCTGGACCAGATAGTGGTCCTGGAGCAGCAGCGGGCCGTCCGGGCCGACGGACAGCGAGTGCTCGTCGCTGGCGGCCGGGATGCCCGCATCAGTCGTCGTCGCGGATGTCTGGTTCGCGGATGTCTGGTTCGCAGGTGTCTGGTTCGCAGGTGTCTGGTTCGCAGGTGTCTGGTTCGCAGGTGGTCGAGACTCGGTCATTGAGGCTCACTCCTGTCCAGTCGTCGTGGCGGCCCTGTTCCTCGGTGCAGCCCTGTCCGTCGGTGCGGTCTGCCGCACCGACGGGGCCTGCGTGAAGAAGGCCTACCCGCCGGGGGCCGCTGGATACTCCCGAACCACGAACCACGAACCGCAAACCACGAACCACGAACCACGAAGCAGGTCACCTATGCCGGCTCGTTCAGCCGCAGGACCGCACGCGTCTCGTGCTCGTGCCCGAGGATGGACAGCCCACCGGCGTCCAGCACGAACCGGGCGCCGAGAACCGGATCGAGCTCCAGCCAGCGCGCCACCAGCACCCGCAGCATGTGGCCGTGCCCGACCAGGGCTACGTCACCTCGTTCCAGGTACGACAGGACGCGTCCGATCACCACATCGGCGCGGCCGCCGACCTGGGCGGGGGTCTCACCTCCGCGGGTGGGTCCGGTCCACACCGTCCAATCTGGCACTGATCGGCGGATGTCAGGCGTCGTGACTCCCTCGAACTCTCCGTAGTTCCACTCGGCGAGATCGTCCCAGACCTCGAACCGCGCCACCCCTGCACCGGCAGCAGCCCGGTCCCGATGGTCGGCCGAACGGGTCAGGCCGGCGAGTTCGGCCGTCCGCAGGGCACGCTGCCTCGGGCTCGCCGCGACCAGGGCGAAGGACCAGGCGGCGAGCCTGTCCGCAAGTCGGGCGGCCTGTTTCTCCCCGGCCGGCGTGAGTGGCACGTCTGTGACACCGGTGTGCCGACCGGACCGGCTCCACCCGGTCTCGCCATGGCGGAGCAGCACGAGCCGACCTGAGGGAACGGGGATTGCCGGCAACTCACACCACGCAGTCCAATGTCACTGGGCTCGACGACGACGGCGGCGGCGACGACCGACCCCGACAGCCAGTAGCAGGGCGCTCCCGGCTATGAGGACCCGATCCCACCGAACGGTGCGTCGCAAGCCGTATCCCGAACCGGTATCACCGGCAAGGAGCTGCCCATCCGGTGACGCACCGACGTCGAAAGCCTCCCCGTCCTCCCCGCGGAATCCCGTGGTGATCGCATCCGGCCCGGCGAAGCTACCGGAGATCACCTTCTGACGAAGTTCAGCCACCCGGCCCCTGATCTGCTCGCCGGTCCGCTCGACGACCCTTCTGGGACTCACGAGCTCGGCAATTGCATCCAGGGTTACCGCCAGCTCGGCACGGGTGTTCTCGATCTGCTGCTGGATGGCAGCCGGGTCCTGCGGCACCAATGTCGCCCTTCCTCCGCGCGATGACTGCCTACCTGGCCTTAGAGTGCCCGGCAATAGGGGACGCGGCGTCGCGGGGCTGGGGCACGCACCTCGCTGTGTTGTCGTCGGTCGCCACCCAACACCAGGGTGACTTCCTCCTCCGCCTCGCGATCTACGCGCCCCAGCCCCGCTCCTTGATCCACACCCCTGTTGCCGGGCACTCTTAGAGCGACCGGCAACACTGTGACAGCCACGAACTCCCGGGTCGACGCCAAGGATCCGGTGGTCTCCGGCAGTGCGATCGTCGGGGACCGGTGGATCGCGAAGCAGTGCGACGCCTGGCCCGCAGCACTGCCGAGGATCGTGCCAGAACGGGCACAAAAGCGCGAGGCGAAACGGCGGCGAGCGGCACAGCTCACCGGCCCCGGCGGGACCGGCGAAAACCGCGGCCCACGCGCCGGTGTTTACCCTGGTCGGGTGAGCTGCCGACGACATCCGCGCTGGCGGCGACGGCGGCCGGGGCGCACTGTTCGCCCGCGTCTGTCCGCCGCGAGCGCGATGTGGCGCGGGCCATTCGAGCAGGGCGTCCGGTTCGCCGTGCCGTCCGTCGCGCTGGCGATGCTCGCCCATCTACCGTCGACCGGGCCGACGCCCGGTTTCGTGCCGATCCTCTTCATCACGGTTGGCCTGATCGCGCTCGCCACGGGCCTCACCGCCGGCGGACGTCTGCTACCCACCGGCAGGCGCCCGGGGCTCGACGGACCGGTGGGGTACGCGGTGGCGGTCATGACCCAGGCGGGCCTGCACGGGCTCCTCGCCATGTCCGCGTCGCCGCGAACATCCCACTCGTCCCTGGCCGCCCGCCTGCTCTGCCACCCGCCCGGCACCAGTGGCACCGCTCTCGGGCGCCTGGGAAACCCGGGCGCGGGCACTGCCGGCGGCGCGGCCGGCAGCGCTGCCGGGAACTTCCGCGCCACCATCCACAGTGCCGGGTGGACGCCTGACGCACGGGGCCTGATCGTGCTGAGCGCCCACATGCTGGCCGCGGCGGGAGTGCTGTGGTGGCTGCGACACGGCAGCGCTGCGGCCCGCGCAGTCATACGTCTGCTGTCCAGCCACCTGAGCCCACCCGTCGCGCCGGTCACGATCGCCGCACCAACCCGCGGCCGACCCGTTGGCCGCCGGCGCCCGTCCTGGCTGCCCATGGTCTGTCTGCGTTACGTCCTGGCACGGCGCGGACCGCCGCGCCGGCCCGCCCTCGCCGCCGTGCCCGCGGCGGTCTGACCGTCGGTCACGCCACGCTCGCGCCGAACCCTCAGGCGATCTCCCACAGACCGTCGGGCGTGGGCTGTGCCTGCCGGCTCGGTCATCCACCGGCTCGGTCGTCCACCGGCTCGGTCGTCCACCGGCTCGGTCGTCCACCGGCTCGGTCATTGCCATATTTGTCGTTCCCATTTTCGTGCGACGCCCACTCACCACGAGGAGTTATGCAACTATCTTTTCCACTCACGCGCCGACGCCGACTGCTGGCCGCCGTACCGCTGACCGCGTTTGTACTCGTCACTGCCGGCTGCTCCGCGGGTAGCGAGTCAGCGGTCACCATCATGGACGACTCCGGGGCGTCCACCGGGCTGCGTGGAACAGCGGTCCCGCAGCCGATCGACAAGCCGGCCATGAACCTGACAGACACCGCCGGAGCCCCGTTCGACCTGCGCTCGCGGACGGCGGGGAAGGTCACGCTGGTGTTCTTCGGCTATACCCACTGCCCCGACGTCTGCCCGACGACGATGGCTGACATCGCAGCGGCGCTCAACGTGGTGCCGACCGCGGTACGCGCACAGGTGGCGACGGTGTTCGTCACCACCGACCCCGACCGCGACACCGGCGGCGTCCTGGGTCAATGGCTGAACCAGTTCGACCCGTCCTTCATGGGCGTCCGCGGCACCTTGACGCAGGTGCACGCGCAGGCGGACGCTCTCGGTATCCCGCTCGAGGAACCGGTCCGCCAGCCAAATGGCAGCTATACCGTTACCCATGGGACGCAAGTCATAGCATTCACCAAGAACGACAAGGCCACGGTCCTGTATCTGGCCGGAACCCAGGTCGCCGACTATGTCCATGACCTGCCGGTCCTGGTCAACACCGGAAAGACGACGTGACGCCATGAAACACGTGACCCCGTGAAACGGGAACGGACAGCGGACAGCCCTGTGGACATTCCCGGTACCGCCACAGCCGGCAGGAGACCGCTTCAGGCGTGGGTTACCGGCCCACGGATGGCGCGGACCCTCGCGACCGTGCTGCGGTTCGGTCTGGCCGCGATCTGGCTCGCCGCCGGTATCCTCAAGATCGGTGATCCGCAGGGAATGGTGCGGTCGGTCCGGGCCTTCCGCATTCTGCCTGAATCATTCGTCCATCCGGTCGCGTACGCCGTCCCGTTTGTGGAGATCGCGCTCGGCCTGCTGCTGCTCGTGGGCCTGGCCGTGCGGGTGGGCGCTGTCGTGTCCACCCTGCTGCTCGCCACTTATATCGCAGCGATCACGGCCGCGGCAGCGCGCGGGCTGCACATCGAATGCGGCTGTTTCTCAGCCGGCGGCGACCTTACCGCGGACGCGCCCACCCACTACACCGAGGAAATCGTGCGGGACAGTCTGCTCCTCGTCGCGAGCGGCCTGTTGGTGCGCTGGCCGCACAGCGTACTGACCCTCGACCGTCTCCTCGACCGACCGTTCCAGGAGAATCGATGAACGCCACTCCAGGCAAGGACGGGCCGAAAGACGCCCCGGCCGGACGGCGGCCTGCGGGTCGTGATGAGGCCCGACGGGAAAAGGCCGCCGCGGCCCGAGCCGCCGAGGCCGCGCATGCGCGGCGGCGCCAGCGCATCATCATCGCGTCGGTTGCCGTGGCTGTGCTCGCGTTGGTCGGCGTGATCGGCTTCGCCGTCCAGAGCAGTCGGACGGTCGCCACACCCGTCGTGCTGCCGGCGAACGCGACCGGGAGCGACAACGGGATCGTCGTCGGAACGGCGAAGGCCCCGGTCACCGTCGACTTCTACGAGGACTTCCAGTGCCCCATCTGCGAAAATCTCGAAACATCGCTCGGCCCCACCGTCCAGCAACTGATTGACGCCGGAAAAATCAAGGCCGTCTATCACATGATGTCCTTTCTGGGGCCGGAGTCGGTACGGGCCGCGAACGCCGCCGCAGCCGCCGCCCAGGAAAGCAGGTTCAAAGAATACCACGACGTCCTCTATGCCAATCAGCCAGCCGAGAAAACCGGCGGCTTCACCAACACCACATTGACCGAACTCGGCGGCAAGGTCGGGCTGACATCCGCGACATTCACCGACGCCGTGAACAACGGCACATACAACGGTTATGTCGCGAAAGTGGAGGATGATGCGTCCAAGCGCGGCGTGAACGGCACCCCAACCGTGTTCGTCAACGGCAGTCAGCTTGCCGCGCAGGCCCTGACGGTGGACGGCTTCACCGCCGCGGTAGCCGGTGCCGCCCGGTAACGGCGGTGCAGCCCGGTAACGGCGGTGCCGCCCGGTAACGGCGGTGCCGCCCGGTAACAACGCCGCCGGCCCGAATGCGGGGCGTCTGAGAGTCCCTGCGGGCCTCCGGGTGTGCGAAAAGAACCGCCCTCACACACCCTTTGGCCCGGCAGTCCACGGCCGCACGAGGTGAGATAGCGGCTGTGGACGCCGCCCAGTGGGACCGCCGGCACGCCGGAACCGGCCTGCGCTGGACCGCCGAGCCGAACCCGGTCGTGATCGAACAACTCACCGGCCTGCACCCGGGCCGGGCCCTCGATCTGGCCTGCGGGGTGGGCCGCAACGCAGTCTGGCTTGCCACGCAGGGCTGGCGGGTCACGGGTCTGGACTTCTCGGATGTCGCGATCCGCAAGGCACGGGAACTGTCCCGCCGGTTCGACGTGACGCCGGACTGGATCCACGCCGACGTCCTGGGCTGGACACCGAAGCCCAGGTCCTACAACCTTGTCACTATCTGCTATCTTCACCTGCCGCCCAGCGAGCGGCGTGCGGTTCTGTGTGATGCGGTGAACGCGATCATCCCGGGTGGAACGTTGCTGCTACTCGGGCAGGACCGCGCCAGCCCGACGAGCGAACCCGGCGCACCGGTCCAGCTCGAACGCCTGCTCGACGCCGACGAACTGCTGACGGACCTGGCCGCCGGCCCGCCGCTGCGGATCAGCCGAGCCGGCCGCATACCGCGCCCGCCTGATCTCGACGGCCACAGGCACACGGCGTTTGACACGCTCGTGGTTGGGGTCCGACCCGGCCCGACGTCCATCCATCCGGCGCTCATCGAACCGATACCGGGAACGACGACCGGCGGCCAGCCCACCTCGCGGTCACTGTCGCTGTCGGTCGGTGGGTTCGTGGTCGTCCACCGGATGCCCGATGTGGCGGAGCTGCGCCGACTGCGCACCGCCGGCGGCCTGCCCGACCCTGGGCCCGAAGCCGCGGCGGACGCCCTTGCCGGCAGTCTGGCCGGGCTGTGCGTGGAGGCCGTCGACGAACCGGGCCGCGCGGTGGGTTGCGGCCGTATCGTCGGTGACGGCCGCACCTTCCTGGTCATCATGGACGTCGCGATCGACCCCTTGGTCTTCGCCGACGCGGACGCCGACGCCGGAGTCGACCTTTCCGCATTGATCGTGAACGAGCTGCGCCGATGGGCCGCCGACCAGGTGGATCCGACTGCGTTCGTCGGGGTGGCGACGGCGGCGGGGGTCGAGCCGCTCGCCGTCCGTTCCGCGCCGGCAACGCGACCACCCCGGCGTGCGCACGGGCATGTGCCAGGGCATGTGCCAGGGGGCGGGTTTGCGACAGGGCGGCCGTCGGACTAACTTTCCGGCCATGACCGAGACTGCCGCCGCTGCCCGTCTCACCCCTGGTGACACCGCCCCGGATTTCACCTTGCCCGACGCCGACGGCACGGATGTGTCGCTCGCCGCCTACCGGGGGCGAGCGGTGGTCGTGTACTTCTACCCGGCTGCCTCCACGCCCGGCTGTACCAAGCAGGCCTGCGACTTCCGGGACAGCCTCGTGCAGCTCAACGGCGCCGGGATCGACGTGCTGGGCATCTCCCCGGACAAGCCGGCGAAGCTGGCGAAGTTCCGTGACAACGAGGGGCTCACCTTCCCGTTGCTGTCCGACCCGGACCGGGCGACGCTCACGGCCTACGGCGCCTACGGCGAGAAGACGCTGTACGGCAAGAAGACCCTCGGTGTGATCCGGTCGACCTTCGTCGTGGGCGCCGACGGAAAGATCGAGAAAGCGCTTTACAACGTCCGGGCGACCGGCCACGTCGCCAAACTCATCCGCGATCTCGGTCTGGCCGGCTGACCCCGTACCGGCACCCGCGGGAAGCCCTCACGGACCCGCCGGATGACCATACCGGCACCCGCGGACGGGCCTCTGGGCGCCCGCCGGAGGCACCCGTCAGTGGGCGCCCAGAGGCCCCTGGTCACGTGGCGGCCGGGCCGGCAGGCTGGATGTCGGAGGCCGTCAGGCGCATCGTCAGATCCTGGCCGCCTCCGACACGCCTGTCGCCGGTGACCGCGATCCACGGGCGGGTTCGCGGTCACCGGCGACAGCACACGCCCGCCGATCGCTACTGTGGTACCTACGCGGGAGTGGCGGAATGGCAGACGCAGCAGACTTAGGATCTGCCGCCTTCGGGCGTGGGGGTTCAAGTCCCCCCTCCCGCACCGGTAGATCCGACCAGCTATTTTCCAGCGTTTCCGCAGGCCACAGCCTATGTAGTCGATCAACTACCCGATCCGGTCGTGTCCGGTGGTGTCCGGTCGTCCCCGGCGGCGATCGACGGTTCACGGACCATGCGCGGCACAGAGCCATCCCCAAGATCAGCACCATTTCCATGATCAGTGCCATCCACAAGATCAGCGCATGTTTGTCGTCAGGTACGCATATCGGCCCGAAAAGCGTACCCAAGAACAAACACGCGCCGATCATGGTCTGAGTCGATGACACGCCCACCCCGTCGAACCCAAGCCGGACGGAGGACCCGCCCGCGGTCAACGGCGGTAGACGTCGCGGCGATGGCCGAGCTCCACAACCAGGACCACGAGCACGTCGTCCCACACTGTGTAGATCACCCGATAGTCGCCGACCCAGATACGCCAGTAACCCGGTTGGCCGACGACCGCCTTGCAGCCGACAGGCCGCGGCGTGTGCTCCAACGCAAGAATGACCTTGGTCAGCCGGTTCTGAACATCACGGGAAAGCTTCCGGAAGGCATGCTGGGCATGCGGGTCGATCTCGACCTTGTACGACTCAGCGCCCGCCACAGCGCCTTATCTTGCCGTTTGCGTACGACAGCCTTCATACCTCGTCGTCGTCGAGGTTGTCCGGATCGATCCCAAGCTCGGCCAAGAACGCCCGGAAGGGTACCGGGTCGCAGCCTTCGGCAAGCGCAGCATCAAGACACTGACGGTCGTATTCGTCCTCTTCGTCCGTCGTCTCGTACACAGTGTCGATCATCGGCTCAGACACGCGCTCACCTCCTTACATCACCATGCGCCTTGAGACGCGGGTCCAGCGCACCGGGATCCTAGATCGCAGTATCTCAGATCGCACTATCAAGGACCAGCATGCTGACCCGCGACGGTGGCGGGGCCGAGCCCGCGGCGGGCGTAGGAGGCGCCGACGGCGGCGGGCGCAGTGGCGTAGGCCTCGAGGACCGCGACCGCGCGCCGGCCCGGGTCCCTCGCCGGCCGATGCGCCGTCGGCGTCCGCGGCAGGGTCGAGCAGGCCGACGACGCTTTCGACGTCGCCGGGGGACAGATAGTCGGCAAGGATCGCCCGGAACGCGGTGTCGCCGAGCATCTCCCGCTGGCGGCCCAGCCAGTGGATGTTGAAGCCTGCCTCGGGTGAGACGATCTCCAGCTGGATGGCCAGGCTCGCCAGGGTGTACGGCACCGCGTCCGCTGCCCGGCCCTGCGCGGCGTGGAGCACCCCAAGCTGGGACGTGCTGGCGGCCGATGCGGCGAGCACGCCCGGGGCCGGGAAGGATCTCGATCTTCTGGAACATTGTTGCTAGTTATGTCACAGTATATTACTCTATGCATAGAGCTGTAAGCATGCGGTTGTGGGTTGCTCTCGATGGTCGGTGACGATGCGGGAGGGCCGCGGTGGGTGACTGGGGTGTCCTGGACCTGGACAGCGATCCGACTCCGGGTGATCCGGATGCGGTGCGGGCGATGGCCGTCCGGTTGCAGCACCAGGCCGAGGTCGCCGAACACAACACCGCGCGGTTGCGGGCGATCGCGAGCAGTGGTGGCGAGCTGGCGATGGCCGGTGATTACGCGTCCCTGTTCACCGAGGCGCTGGTGGAACTGCCCAACGGGCTGGCGAAGCTGGCCCGGGCCTACCGCGGCTGTGGGGATGCGCTCTTTACCTATGCGACCGGTCTAGCCGACGCGAAGGCCCAGGCGGGGGGTGCGTTGCGCGACGGCCTGGACGCCGATGATCGTTATCGGGTGGCGTTGGGTGAGGTGCGGGCGTTGCTGCCGCCGGATCGGGAGTGGCTGCTGTGGCCGCGGGCGGAACTCAGCGAGGGTTCGATCAGCGCGGTGACGGCGCTGTGGGATGCGGCGGCCCTGCGGGAGCAGGTGCGGGCGGCTGCGGGTCGGGGGCAGGTGGCGGGTGCGGATCGGGCGCGGGCGCGGCGGTTGGCGCTGGATGCGGCGGAGTTGCGGGGGGAGGCGGCCCGCACCTGTGCTCACGGGATTGAGGCT
>NZ_CAUVXI010000192.1:0-6458 GCF_963555845.1 Protofrankia sp. Cas8
AGGACTGCCTGCTCACGGCCGCTCAGCGGCTCGACCGGCACCGCCACCGGCTCCGGCGGTGCCAGCAGCCCCGACGGGGAATGCTGCGTCGCAGACAGGGAATGCCGGGTCGCAGACAGGGAATGCCGGGCCACCGACTGGGAATTCTGGGCTGCCGCCTGGGAATTCTGGGCTGCCGCCTGCGGCTCCGGCCATGGTCGAGCCATGGACAATTGTGATCCTCGAGGCATGGTCACGGGTTCGGGCTGCGCCGCCCCGGGTCCGGGCTGCGCCGCCTCGCCGCGGGTCAACAGCCGGTCGACGAGTACCCGGTGAGCGGCCCGCAGTCCTGGATGCGCCCGCAGCAGCGCCCGCACCTCCTCGCCCGCGTCCACGAACGGACGCATGACGCCTTCCTCCTCCGCCAACGCCAGTGCGCGGGCCAGCGACGCGGTCGCACGTGCCACCTCGCCGCCACGGCCGGCCGCCACCGCGTCCAACACGCACGCGGCCGTTATGCTGCCGATCCCGGATCCGGTGTCGGCCCGCAGCAGGGGGGCCAGGATCGCCACCGCAGCGGGCGTGTCGGCCCGGGCCAGATGGACGCGGGCCAGGGCGAGCAGTTCGGCCGGGTCGGGGCGGTGTTCGGTGATCCCGCGCCGCACCACGGCCAACGCCGCGTCCGGGTTGCCCACCGCGATCAGCAACTCGACCTCGGTAGCCAGCCGGGTCCGCACACAGATGTCGGGCAGCCCGACCGGACGGTGCGCGCCGAGCAACCGTCGGGCCGTCCGGACATCGCCCGCCCGACCCAGGATAGCCGCATTCAACAGGACGAGGAGCTCAGCGGTCACCGGCTGCGGCCATTGCCGACAGTAGCGTTCTGCTTCGAATGCGTGTCCGCGGGCCGCGACAAAATCATCGGTCTCAAACGAGACGACCGCCATCGCAAGATGCACGTCGGCAAGCCCGGTGACCGCCGCCGGCTGGACATCGTCACGAGCAGTGGTGGCCGACCGGCTCCGGTCCGCCTCCGCGGCCCTGCCAGCCCAGGCTTCGGCCTGGCGCAGCCGCCCGCGCCAGGCGTGGGCCAGGGCGAGTCCGCCCAGACACGACAGCTCCACATCACCTGCGCCCACCTCGCGGGCAAGTCGCAGTGCCGCCCGGAACGACTCGGATGCACCATCGGGACGACCACGCCACAGCTCGGCCCGGCCGCGGGTGGCAAACGCGACGGCACGCATGGCGGACAGATTGGTCCACAGCCCGCAATGATGACCATCTGCTCCCGCCGGCACGGCGGTGACGTCCGGGCGCTGGCCGACGCGCAGGAGCCTGCGAACGCAGGCAAGCATCACGTCGGGATCCGCCCGCAGTTCGGCACAGCGCGCTTCGAGGACGTCGAGAACGGTCGTGACCAGACGCCTGCGACCCACCGGAAGGCTGGCCACCCGGATCCGTGCACTGTTCACGCAGCGCTCCGCGGCCTCGACGTCACCCGCGCGGACGCCGCGTGCCGCAACCACGAGCGCACACTCGGTCGACTGGTCGGCAGACCCCACCGGGAACACATCGACCAATGCGCCGACCTGGGCCTCGCGCCCAGCGTCACCGGAGCCTGCGATCACCCCGAGGCCGCCCTCAACGAGCAGACAGGCGGCATAGCGCCAATCCCCGGCCCGACCTGCGTGACGGACGGCGGCCGAGAAGTCACGGCGCTCGGCGAACCACAGCGCGGCCCGCAGGTGTAGCTCGGGTTCGTCCTCACGACCCTCTCCCGCAAGATCAGCTCGCATGATGTCGACAAGCAGGCGGTGGAAGCGGTACCAGCTGTCCGCGCCGTCGATACCGACCACGAACGAGTTGGTCGCCGCCAGGTCCGCCAAGAGCGCCCGTCCGTCCACGACCTGGCCGACAGGCCCGGCGACGCCGACCGGCCCGGCGACGCCGGTCGAGGCACGAACAGTCGGGCATGGTTCGGCCGCGACCGTGTCGAGCAGGGGCCCGGTGAGGCGGTCCAGCACGCTTGCGCGCAGGAGGACCCGCCGAACCTCCCCCGGCTGGCGACCGAGCACCTCCGTACGCAGGTACTCGGCGACGCCACGCCCGACACGATCACCACTGCCGCCACCGCTGTCGTGCACCGACGCCTGAGTAGCCGACAGCCGGAGGCCCGCGGCCCAGCCCTCGGTTCGTTCCAACAGCCGGTCCCGACTCTCGTCCGGAAGATCGACACCGTGCGCTTCGAACAGGGCCACCGCCTCCCGTGCGGTGAACGCGAGATCGCTCGGACCGACCTCCACCAACCGTCCCTCGAGCCGGAGCCGGTGCAGAGCAATGATCGGATATCGCGCGCACAGCACCAGTCGCAGCGCAGAGCCCGCACCGGTGGCGAGCAGTTCGAGCCCGGCGATCGCGACCGGGTCGGTGATCAGATGAACGTCGTCGACGATGAGCACAGCGGGCGCGGGCAGTTCCACGAGCGCGTTGGCCAGATCCCGCCAGCGCCGTTCGAAGCCGCTGTCCGGTGCCGGCCGCGGGATCATCGCCAGTGGCTGACCAACGGGAACGCGGCCGGTCGGCAGGATGCCGCCACGTTCGAGCGCGCACGACAGATGTGCCCAGAGATCAGTGCCCGCATCCCCGTCGACGGACAACCACGCGACCGGCACAGGCGATCGGGCGGCGGCGACCCACGAGGCCGCGAGGACGGTTTTGCCGGAACCGGCAGCCCCGCTGATCATGGTGATGCCACCGCTCACGCCTCGATCAAGAACCTCCCACAGACGGGCCCGGGGGACATGGGCAGCCGGCAGCGACGGCGGGGAGGTTCGAGAGACGACGATCGGCAGCGCCCCTGGACCGGATACGCCCGGGTAGGGAACGACGACGGCGGAAGCCTCCGTGTCAACCATCTCTCCACCCCTAACCGTTCAGCTGCGTTAGGTAGTGGTATCGCGACGAGAGGTTAGGGGCAAGGCCAGGTCTGCCATTACGATCTTCTGCTGTGGATCCGGGTCACCGCCGGGGACCGCCGTCTCCCGGACGACCAGAAGGCCGACCGCCCGCAACCCGACCGCCCGCAGCCCGACCGCCCAGACGGGCGAGACCTGGAAGGCCCGGAAGGCCCGGAGAGCCCGGAGAGCCCGGAGAGCCCGGAGAGCCCGGAGAGCCCGAAGGACACACAATCGAGACTGCGCGTCCTTCGGCGTGCTGTCCCGTGGATCGTCACGGGACAGCACCTGGCCGCCAGCCGGGCGCGGACAGCCCGCTCGCGGATCGAACGCCGTTATTCAGCGGCCTCCTAGGCGGCGCAGTCTGAGCAGACCGTCCGGCGAACGTCAGCGAGCTGGCTGCGATGGTGGACGAGGAAACAGCTGGTGCAGGTGAACTCGTCAGCCTGTCTCGGCAGCACCCGCAGGGCCAGTTCGTCGTCACGGACCTCGGCGTCTGGAAGATCCAACTCGGCCTCGAGTGCATCAACGTCATCTCCGAGATCGGCGGCAGCCCCGGCACGCTGCGCCTTCAGCGTCTCCAGGCTCTGTTCCTGGAGCTCGTCCTCCTCGACATCAGCGCCCCGCCGGGCGTCGAAGTCACGAGCCATGAAGTCTCCTTCCGTTCCAGATCCGATCGGTCGCGCGCTGGGGTTCAGTGCGCGACCGCATGTCGGTACCCACTCAGGCCCATACCCGAACGGGATCGAGTGGTCACAATACGCAACGACCCTGGCGCAGATGCAACGGGTGAGGTTTGTCCGCATCCGCGTGTGGTCGGGACGAGACAACGGATCTCTCCCGGCCGACGCGAACAATACGGTCCCGCGCGGCAACAGGCCAGGCATCACGTGTACGGTGCGGTGTCAGACCCGCCACATGGTTACCCGAAGAGGGAATACCGGACAGGCTGCTGATATCGGGTAAGAGCTACAGATAGAGGCCGGCCAGCCCGTCATCCAGCCGCTCGGCGGCCACCGCGTGCACATCCCGTTCCCGCAGCAGGACGTAGGTTGTACCGTGCAGCTCGACCTCGGCTCGTTCCTCGGGGTCATAGAGCACACGATCACCCATCTGGATGGTGCGCACCGCCATGCCCACCCCGACGACGTCCGCCCAGGACAGCCGCTTGCCCATCTGCGCGGTGGCTGGAATAACGATGCCGGCCTTTGACCGACGGTCGGCCGAGTCCTCACGCGGGGCAACCAGAACACGATCATGAAGAAGTCTGATCGGCAACGATCCGGCCCGCATGTCGACGCCGGCCATCCCGCCGCCGGTCGCACCGTTGACACCGCCGGAAGCAACACTCACGTGCCGGACACTACCCGCCGCGAGAACATCGCCCGACAACAGTGGTGCACCAACGGCCGCCACCCCGGTCATCCGACACCCGACCGCAGGCGGCGGGAGCGCCGATTCGAGATAGAAGCACGCGAAGCTCCCCGGATGGGGAATGCAGCCCCAACGGGGTATAAGCTGCCGCCCATCGCCGACCTAGCCGCTGTGGCCAGGCCGGCGAGTCGGTGTCGGGACCGGGGCGCGTGCGCGTCTACCGGCACCGGCAGGCAACCGAGGATCGGCACGCAAGCAACCGTGAGATGAGGCGCAACGATGGCTTTGCGAATCAGTGTGGACCTCGACGGGCTACGCTGGGCTGATCTTTTCCGGTTCGTCGACCTGGCCCGCAACGGCGGCATCGGGCCCGACGACCAGGTAGACGTGATCACATACGGTAGTGACCCGCTATCGGTCAGTCTGTCCGCACGGATCTACCCGTCAGACAACTTCGGTTCCGGTGACCCGGAACTCGCAAATGAGACAACCGGACGCTCAGGAGCGCCGGCCGTCGCACCACCGCCGGCCATGCCGTCGCCCAACGGCTCGTCGTTCGGTTACGACGCACCGCCCGGTGAGCGTGGCGTGACCGGCAACGGTGCGCACTACCCGGCCTTCGAAGCCCCCAGCGAACGCCCGGGCCAGGGCACACCCAACCTGCCTTCGTTCGCCGGCGGCTATGAGGGGCAGGGCGAGCGTGGCGGTCCGCCCGCGGCGGGCGCCACGCACTACCCGGCCTTCGACGGACAGGGCGGCGAGCGGCTCGGAGCCGGCGGAGCTGGCGGAGCCGGCGGGCAGTTCGCCGGTTTCGAACCGGTCTTCGACCGTCAGGGTGGGATCAAGGAGCCCGGCGCAGGCGGCCAGGGTCAGGTCGAAAGCCCCTACATTGAGGAGTTCGCCCGCCTCCAGGAGGGCCTGATGCGCCAGTCTCGCCGGCCGGACGAGGTCCGCCCCGAGCGGGGATGAGAGCGTCGGCCCACGCAGTCGGCCCGGCGGGTCAAGCCATGGCATCGCCGGACGGATCGTGCTGTACACGGTATATGATGTCCAGTTTACTACTGTGTGACAAATTACTACAAATAGTCGTATAGTTACCAGACTGACCAGTCAAGGGCGGTACCGGTAACACATCCCACGAAGCGATGGTGCATGCTGCCTGCGATGGAGGATCAGCGGACGGACGAGGTCGGGCGTTACTGCAACCAGTTGCGCTCGGAGCTCCACATGATCTCAAACGGACCTGTTCTCGCCGGTCCGCGGATGATCGAGCACATCGGGGCCCTGCTGAACCTCCTCGATCTTCACCAGCCGAACGAGTTCGACCTGTGTATGAGCTGCGACCGCCTCTGGCCGTGTCCGACGGTCATGGTGGTCACGGGGGTCCCGGCTGCGGACGACACAGGACCCGACACCGGGCCGAATGGCGCCGGCGGCGTGTCTACGCCGGCCACTGTGTCCGCGCAGGTGCGGGCGCAGGGGCCGCCGCCTGGACTGGAGACCATGCCGGCGCCGCTGCCCGCACCACCGCTGCCCGCACCACCGCTGCCCGCACCACCGCTGCCCGCACCACCGGTGACCGCGCCGATGGAGCTGGCCGCCCGGGACGGCTACCCTGCCCCGAGCTCGCCCGCCGCGTACCCCGGCGGACCCCATCCCGGCGGGCCCCATCCCAGCGGACCGCTGCC
Organism: Protofrankia sp. Cas8; assembly: GCF_963555845.1. NCBI lineage: Bacteria > Bacillati > Actinomycetota > Actinomycetes > Frankiales > Frankiaceae > Protofrankia > Protofrankia sp. Cas8. Next base: position 5,996 of record NZ_CAUVXI010000192.1, read on the forward strand.
CACAGCCCCGCGTCCGACCAGGCCCGTCGCGCCGGCGGCCATGCAGGGCCCCGGAACGGGCGCGTACCCGGTGTCAGCGACCGCCGGCAATCCGACGGGATGGATCCCGTCCTCGACCGCGTCGCTGTCAACCGGAGCACATCGCATCCCACGCCCGCTGATGGGCCAGGCGGGAACGCCCACACCGCAGGCGACCGGACAGTTTCCAGCGGTACAGCCACCTCAAGGACGCCCACAGCCATGGGTACAGCCACCTCAACGGCCGCCGGCGGCACAGCAACCACCAGCTCCGCCGCAGTCACCGACCGCGGCACAACCGCCAGGACCGGCTCCTTACCCGATGCCACCGTCACCGCGGCAGCGCCCCACCGGTCCCATCCAGCCGCTCGGGCGGGAGCAGCAGGCGCACCAGCAACCCGCGCCGTGGAACGGCAGTCAGCCGTCCGGACAGCCGTTGCACGGA
>NZ_CAUVXI010000192.1:6541-10789 GCF_963555845.1 Protofrankia sp. Cas8
CCAGCCATACCCGCGGCCCGACCCGCGCCGGTGATTTCCGGTCCGATGGGGATCCCGCCCACCCGGATGCCCGCCCAACCCTTCCCGGCCGAACCGGCCGTGTCGACTGGCAACGGGATGGCCCGGCGGGCAGCACCGTCGAGCATCGACCCAGCGGTACCGTCGAGCATCGACCGAGCCGCCGCTGACCCCCAGCAACACCATCCGCGCTATCCGCATCCCGCTGCACCGCGCGCCGATGTCCCGCAGCCAGCAAACGCCCAACACCCTGGAACGCCTCCACAGCACGGAACGCCGCAAGATCTACAAGCACAGCCGGGCCACAGCCCGCGTCCGGGATCAGCTCCTGACGGGACGAAAAACCGCGATGGCGGCCGCTGGCCGGGCTACGGCAACATCCTCGACGGCATCGACGTGATCTAGGACCTGCCCGGTAGAGCTTCGATTGCGCGGACCGCTCGGGGCAACGACCGCCGTCCCCCGAGGTGCGTACCGTCCGATCACACGCAAGGGTGGGCCTGTGTTCGCCGGGTAGCCGACAGTCGGTGACAAGACCATGCCAACAAGGTTTGAACGCTGACGGCGGGTGGCATGAAGGCGACAGTGGCGGGCTGGTGGTGATGTTCGGACACATGGTGATGTTCGGCGGCATACCCGTCGGCAGTGACCGGTGGAGGGTGAGGCGTGGCCGAAGCTCTTACCGCACGCTTCGATCTACCTGCCAACGCCCGCGCCGCGGGGCGGGCCAGGCGTCTCGTCAACGAACTGCTGGCCACCTGGGGGCGCGAGGAGGACGCCGAGATCGCCCGCCTGCTGGTCAGTGAGGTCGTCACCAACGCCGTGCGCTATGCCCGGTGCAACGACCCGCTGCACGTCCAGATTGTGGCGCAGAACGACCGGGTGCGGATTGCAGTCGGTGACGGCAGCGCGATGCGTCCGATCCTGCGGACGGTGTGCGACGACGACGAATCCGGCCGCGGGATGCATCTGGTGGCGGCTCTGGCCAGCGAGTGGGGCGTGATCGACAAGCCGGCCGACGACAGCCCCGGCAAACACGTGTGGTTCGAGCTGGCCGCGCCAGTGCCGGTCCATATTCCCCTCAGTGCCACACCGCCGGCAACGATCGGGAGCTGCCAACCCGAGTTGCTCCATTGACTGGTTCTTCCAGCGTCTTTGCGCCGGGCCCGGGCTGCCCATCCAGGGGTGGCCGTCAGGGGTGGCCGCAGTCGACGGGTGGATGATGAGACGGTGTCCGCGCCCACGTCGTAGCGCAGTGGCAGTGGCAGTGGCAGTGTGAGGTCACCGACAGGGAGGCGCCATGCCCGTTCCCACGGATGTCCGGCTGGACGTGCGGATCCTGCTCGATACGGGTGACCACCTGGTGGCCGTCTACCTGCCGGCCCAAGCAGCCCACGTGCTGCCCGGCGGAACCGTCGAACCCGGTGAAGGCGTCGGCGCGGCCGCGGCCCGGCACCTGCGCGTACTCGTCGGCAGCGACCGGGATGCACGCACGCCGCCGGCAGCCACGGCCGTGCCTGCGTCAGTGGCGTTACCCGCCTTCGTGGGCTGCGTCGAACATGCGACCGGGCCAGCTGAACACCGCACGATCACGACGTTGTTTTCGGCCGACATCCCGGCCGGCACGGACATACCCGCCACGTATCTGGGCGCACCGCTCGTCGCGCTGTCCCTCGGGAGCCTCGATGAGCGATCATTGACTCCCCCGGCGGTCGCCGCTGTGGCGATCCGCTGGCTGGAGGACCGCTGGCCGACGTGGCGCGGCCTACCGGTGTCCGAGCCCGAGCCGTGGTGGAACCATCTACGCGGGTCCGCACAGTCTTTCCGTGCCCAACTGGATGCCCGCCGACACGAACTCGACGACATGTCCTTCCGGGACGCCGCCGTCGCCATGTGCGCACTCGTCGCCGCCGCCGACGGCACCATCGACGCGCGGGAGCGGGACGCGATGGCGACCATCGTCACCACCGACCGGGTCCTGAGCGCTTTTCCACCGGACGAACTGCTCGCACTGTTCGACGCGCACGTGGCGGCGTTTCGCGCGGATGCCGGCGAGGCCAGGTCCGCGGCGCTCCGCGAGATTGCCAAGGTGCGCGGGCGCAGGGTGCGAGCACGGTCAGTCGTCCAGTTCGGAGCGGTGATCGGACACGCTGACGGCATGTTCGACCCGGCCGAGCGGACCGCCGTCCGACAGGCGATCGATGTTCTCGGGCTCGATCCCACAACCCTCGCAGTCCAGGCAGTCCGTCCGTGAGCACCACCAACCGTCCCTGAGCAGCACCGACGTCCCTGAGCAGCACCGATCACCTCTGGCCACCACCGACCGCTCCCGACGACCGAAGAAAGGCGGGCCGACCCGGTGGACACCGTCACGGCAGCCATGTCCGCGCCCAGCACGTCCAGCACGTCGGTGGTGTTGAGCGCACGTGTGCTCTTCACGACCGGCGAGCGCATCATCGTCGCCAACCGCCGGGGGCAGGCATGGTGCACCCTGCCCGGCGGGAACGTGAAGCCGGGCGAGCGCGTGGAGCAGGCGCTGCACCGCAAGATCCGGGTGGAGACCGGCCTGGCCGTGCGCACCCTTGACTTCGTGGGATGCGTGGAGCACTCGTTCGTCGAGGCCGGCCGGGCGTGGCATGAGCTGAACATGGTGTTCGCGTCCACTCTGTCACCGTTCGCGGAGCTCGCCAGCCGGGAAGAGGCCATCGACCTGGGCTCGCTGGCCGTGGCCGACCTCGACGCCTTCGAATTCCGGCCCGCGCACCTGCGAACGGCCATTGTGAACTGGCTGAGCACCTACCGTCCGGGCTGGTACGGCCCGGACGGCCGTACCAGCTGACGCGGGTAGCGACAGGCCAGGCGAGCCTGTTCCGGTCCGCGGGGATTCGGATGTCCGGATGGATCGGGTCGCACAGCCGATCCGCACCGGCCGTCTCCGTATCATGTCAAACACTGATCACGATCAGTCACCGTGACGAACCCCACGTGTGTAACAGCCGGGGTACGGCCGATCCCATTGCGTTCCCGCACAAACCGGCTGTGTAACCGATGAATATCACGCTGTCCGCCGAGATGCCGGAATGAAGATCCGTCCACAGGATGTACGTTGTTCAGCATCCGTTATGAATCCCGATCTACCGTTGGCGCCATGACGCCCGGATGGGCAGCCTCCGAAAGAGCGGCCCCGGCAACAGCAGCTGCTGACGGCACCGCCGTCGTACTACCGCCGGTCGCCATACCCCACCAACGCACGACGCACCCACTAATGCGGGAACTGCCTGGTGAGGGCCTGGCACATCCGCTTGCGCTGACAGGAATCCGTTGGCATCGCGCTCGCGCGGGCTGGCTGCGCCGGCCCGGGGCGCTGATCGGGATTTCCCTCGCCGTCCCGATGACGCTGCTCCTCGTGATCAGATTTCGGACCGAGGTAGCCACCACGCTGTCGAACGTCCCGGCTCCCAGCTGGCCCTGGCTCGTGGTGTGCGGGCTCGCCTCCGCCCTGTTTTTTCTGGCCAACGCACTCGCCCTGCGCGCGGCCAGTGGGCTGCCGCTGCGGCTGCCGACGGCGGCGGGGGTCCAGCTCGCGGCCGCGGCTGCAAACCGGGTCCTGCCGGCGGGCCTCGGGGCGATCGCGGTGAACGTCCACTACCTGGAACGCCAGCAACTCACCCGGTCGGCCGGGCTGAGCGCCGTCGCCGCCGTGAAGGTCGCCGTCGCCCTCGTGCACGTGGCCGGAATCGTGCTCGTCGCCGGCATGGTCGGCGGTCGGGAGCCGGGTAACGCGCTTGGCACGCCCATCGGGCCGATCACGCGACACGTCGGGTCCGGGCCGGCCCTGGCATGCGTTGCCGGCTGTCTGCTCGCCTGCGTCGCGGTCGGCGGGCACCCCCGGGTCCGGGCCCGGTTGGGGCCCCCGCTGACGGCCGCGGGCCGGCATCTTCTGCTGCTCGCCCGGTCACCTCGACGGACGGCGATCCTCCTCGCCTCCGCCGCCGGCACCAAGATCGCACAAATCGTGGCCTTGGCTTCGTGCGTCTGGGCGTTCAACGGTTCGGGGTCGATGCTGTCCATCGCCACCATCTACCTGATCGGTGCAGCAGTGGCCGGAGCCGTGCCGACAGCCGGCAACGTCGGGGCGCTCGAACCGGCCCTCGCCCTCGGCCTCACCGCCGCCGGGGGCGAAGCCGCGTCCATGCTCGCCGCCGTTCTCGTGTACAGGCTGATCAGCTA
>NZ_CAUVXI010000193.1:0-8525 GCF_963555845.1 Protofrankia sp. Cas8
GACCGGTGCTGGTGCTGGTACCATAACCTTATGGTTTTGAAGAAGACGACCGTCATGGTCGACGAGGAGTACCTGCAGATCGTCAAGGAGGCGGCGGCGCGCGAAGGCCGACCTGAAGCCGAGTACTTTCGTGAGGCGTTCCGTATCGCCGCGCTGCACGCCCGCCGATGGTCCGGCGACTGGGACATCCCGGCGCTCGACTTCGGCGGCCCGGTCACCGAAGACGACGTCCGCGAAGCGGTCGACCAAGCGGTCAGTCAGAAGAACGGCAGGATCGGCAACACCACATGATCGTCGTTGGTGACACCTCTGGCCTGGTGGCCGCCTTCAACGTCGGCAATCCGGAACACCTGGCAGCCCGCTCGGCGCTGCGTGAGGCATCGGTGACCGTGGTCTCTCCACTGGTGTTCGCCGAAGTCGAGCACATCATCACCCGCAACATCGACCGCAGGACCGCCTACGCGGTCAATGACTGGCTGCTACAACAGGAGCGGACCAAGCGCATGTTGGTCCCCGCGGTGGCAGCCGATACCCTCCGCAAGGCTCGCACGGTCCAGACCCGCTATGCCGATCTGCGCATAGACCTGGCGGACGCGGTGAACGTGGTGCTGGCGGAGCAGTACGAGACCGACAGCGTTCTCACACTCGACCGACGCGACTTCCGCGCGATGCGCCCGCTCACCAGTCACAAGGCGTTCCGTCTCCTGCCGGACGACCTGTGACCCGTTGGGGCCTGCGCTTGATCCGTTCCGTCGTGACGTCGGCGCTGGACCGGGATCCCGCGTCCGCGAAAGTCCCAGGTCAGCGCCCCGGACAAGTTTCGGACACCCGCAGGGAGCCTACGGTCAGTCCCGTGACCACCGTCACGGGGATCACGGCGGTCCTCAGCGAGCTGCGCCGGCGCGGGTTGGTGACGCGCAGCGTGGATGCGACGGACCGCCGCAAGGTGGCGGTGGCAATTACCGATGCGGGCCACCACGTGCTGCGAGACAGCGAACAAGCCGTCTTCGACGCGCTTCTGCACGCGTTGACCCGATCGTTCACCGACTCGGAACTGGCCCACCTGCATGCGTCCGTTCCGCTGCTTAGCCGCCTCGCAGACGTCCTCTGAAGAAACACCCAATCCACGACATCGGGAGTCATGCAATGCCCACTTCGATCCAGCCCGCCGTCGAGAGCTTCTTCGCGCGGTTCGAGCATGCAAGCCGCATGCTCGAACCGCCGCACTTTCCGACATGTTCGCGGAGGGGCGGATGAAATGGGTGAGTGCACCGACGAGGTGCGCCAACGCACGCACTCGGGAATACCGAGGGCCGTCTGACGTGGGGATCCCGCTGAGCCGGTTCTGCGTCACGGTTGCGTGAGTGCGTAGGATGACTACCGGGTGCGGCAGGTGCAGCAGGCCGACTCACGTGGTATGCCGCAGACCGCTGGGAAGGAATGATGCGCTACCGGTTGCTGGCCGATCTCGTGGTGGCCGTCCACGTCACGTTCATCATCTTTGTCGTCGTGGGAGGGCTGCTCGTCTGGCGGTGGCCGCGGCTGCTGTGGCTGCACGTCCCCGCGGCGCTGTGGGGCGTGCTGATCGTCGGGATCGGTTTCCCGTGTCCGCTGACGTGGCTGGAGAAGTACCTGCGGCGGATGGGAGCTGAGCAGGTCTATGCGGGAGGGTTCATTGATCACTATATCAAGGGTGAGCTGTATCCGAGGGGGTTGAACCCCCTCATGCAGGCTCTTGCGGTGGTGGTTACCGTCGTCGGATACACCGGTCTGCTCATGGGGCGCCGTCATGCTCATGCTCGTCTGACCGCGCGCCCTCCGACGGCTTGAGCCCGGCCGCGAGGGGTGACTCACGGATCGGTATGATTCGGTCGCTTTCCGTCATGAATCCGCCGTCACCATCGTATTGATCAACGAATGGCTTCCCGAACGGACTCCTGAAGCACACCCCAGGTCTGCCCGTCGTCAACCGGCGAGTGCTAGAACCGTTACTGTAGGCTCGCACATGCAGCTCTCCACCGACCCTCATCCAGCACGGCGACGTCGAGACCGAAAGTTGAAGCGCCCGTTTGCGCGAGACGGTATCAGGACATACGAGCGTTTCAAAACACGAGGCTTCTCGTGTGTCACTCTATGGAGTATGCTCCGGCGGGAGGTCGACGTTTCTTGCGTAATTCAGGTGAGACAGGTCTTGCGGAATCCGCCATCGCTCTTCGACCAGAACGGGAAATTCAAAGCGATTATATCGAGTTGCTCGAAAAAGTGCGAGCGGCGGGTCTGCTGAAGCCGCGTTACGGAGCGTATGGAACCTTGATCGCGGCAAACGTCGCGCTTTATCTGGTCACCTGGAGCGCTTTCGTCCTGCTCGGCGATTCTTGGTGGCAGATCGTAACCGCGGTGATTCTTGCGATCTCATTCACTCAGACCGCATTCCTTGCGCACGATGCAAGCCACAGCCAGATACTCGTGAGCCGATCGGCGAATCGGAGAATCGGCCTCCTGCACGCCAACCTGGCCATCGGAATCTGTTATGGATGGTGGGCGCCGAACCACTTTCGGCACCATGCCTACCCGAACCACGAGCAGCGGGACCCTGACCTCACCAACAAGTTCATGCTGATGACCTGGAGTCAGGCCGGCTCGCACGACACTGTTCGGTATCTGCCGCGGCGCGTCCAAGCCTTCGCATTCCTGCCGCTGTTGTCGTTTCAGGCTGTATCAATGCACATAAAGAGCGCGCTCGCCATACCCGGCTTCAAGCCCGGGCGGCGAACGCCTGAAGCAGTTCTGCTGTTCATGCACTTTCTGGCGTACAGCGGCATGCTCATCGCCGTGCTGTCGCCATGGAAAGTGCTGGTATTTTTTGCTGTGCAGCAGGGCCTCTTCGGTATCTATCTCGGCTGCGTATTCGCAATTAATCACAAGGGGATGCCAACGTACGACAACGACGACATGGATTTTGTTCGCCGTCAGGTAGTCTGCTCGCGAAACATTCGCGGAGGGCGTCTGGTATCGTTGGCGGCGGGGGGATTGAACTACCAGATTGAGCACCACCTTTTTCCTCGGATGCCCCGCTCCAACTTTCGCCGTGTACGTCCGATAGTTCAGGATTTTTGTAGGTCGAAAGACATTCCTTACACTGAAGTCGGTGTGCTGGGATCCTTCGGGCAGGTCATGCTGTATCTGCATCGCCTAGGCAAGATCAGGCGTCCGCACGATGCCTACGGCATCCGGTGACAAAACCGAGCGGACGTGTGCAGGGCACTGCGTCAGGGCTTCCGGCCGACGGCACAGAACTGGGCCACCTTGATGTCGGCATGGGGATCGCCGGGCTCGGGGCGCCACTGCGAACACGAAACCACGCCGGGTTCCAGCAGCTCGATGCGGTCGAAGAAGCGGGCGATCTCATCGCTGTTGCGGAGGATGAGCTGGTAGGGGCCGTCTTCGTTCCAGTCCCGTACGGCGTTCTCCATCACCTCGCCGTGCACTTCTGAGGTGGGGTGGGCGATCGTCAGGTAACTGCCCGACGGTACGACGTCGAGAAGTCGATTCACGATTGCGTGTGCCTCGTCGTCCGTGACGAAGCACAGGATTCCCACCAGCATGAGCGCGATCGGTTGATCGAAGTTCAGCGTCCGGCCGGCAGCCTGCAGGATCAGGTCGGGGTCGCGCACGTCTGCGTCGAGGTAGTCGGTGACGCCCTGCGGGACGCTGGTGAGCAGTGCGCGGGCGTGCACCAGGACGATGGGGTCGTTGTCGACGTAGACGACGCGGCACTCCGGCGCGATCGTCTGGGCGACTTCGTGGGTGTTGTCGGCGGTGGGGAGCCCGGTGCCGATATCGAGGAACTGACGAACCTCCGCCTCACCGGCGAGGTAGCGGATGGCACGACCCAGAAAGGCCCGGTCTGCGCGAGCGGAGTCGACCAGGTCGGGCATGAGAGCAAGCATGCGGTCACCGACCTCGCGGTCCGCCGCGAAGTGGTCCTTGCCGCCAAGCCAGTAGTTCCAGACTCTAGCCGAGTGCGGCACGGTGGGGTCGATACCGGCCGGTTGCCGGTGGTTTGTGCTGGACGAACTGTTGGTCATGACGGTACCCCTCCGCCGGCCGGGCTGATGATCGTTGCGGGCAGTGTATTGCGCGGTGCCCTGCCGGTCGCGCTCAGGGCACCGCCTTGCGGATGGTGTGGACGATGTCCTTCGTCTTCGTGTCACTGGGGCCGGTGGCCGGGACGGCGGCGAAGACCGCGGTGTCGCCCGCGACGTTGAATCGGGCCGACGAGACCGAGACGACACCCTGGGCGAGGTTGTCGTAGGTGCCCCGCTCCGTGGTGAAGGTGGGCTTGGCCGCGTCCCAGGATGTGCCCAGTTGCAGGACCAGCCGTGCCCAGCGGGTGCCCCCGTTGGTGTTCCGGGGACTGCTGCCGCCCCCCGACGCGGGCCGGGTCAGTCCGTGGTCTCGGCCAGCTCGGCCGCCGCCTTCATGGTGTCGACGATGACCGGTCCGAACGCCTGCAGCTGGTGGTCGTCCCCGGCCCGCTGGAACCCCTTCTCCAGCACGATGGCGAGTTTCCACTTGGCGAGGATGATGTAGTAGTCGATGTCGTCGACCTGCCGGCCCGACACCTCGGCGTAGTGCGCGAGGACCTGCGAGCGGCTCGGCATGCCCCGCAGGTCGACGTAGCTGACCTTCGACGCCGTCTCGGCCATGGTGTCCTCGGGCCAGCTATGGATCATCCAACCCAGGTCGAGCTTGGGGTCGCCGACGGTGCCCATCTCCCAGTCGACGACGGCGGCCAGCGTGGCCGGCGCCCCGTCGGCGAACATGACGTTGGCGAACTGGTAGTCGCCGTGCATGAGGCCCGGAATGTAGTCGATCGGGCGGTGGGCGCGCAGCCACGCCGAGGCGACGTCCATGCCCTCGAGCTCACGGCCCTTGATCCGCTCGAAGAACTTCGTCCACCGGTCGACCTGGCGCTCGTGAAAGCCGTCCGGACGGCCGAGGTCGTGCAGGCCCTTGGCCGCCCAGTCGACCTTCGACAACAGGGCGATGCCCTCGGCCAGCTGGTAGCCGAGCCCGGCCCGCGCGTCGAGATCGGTGTCAAATGGCGCCGGCCAGGTCTTGCGGCTGATCGGTGACCAGCCGTCGACGAAGCCCATCAGGTAGAAGGCGCGGCCGAGGACCGAGGTGTCGGCGCACATGGCGATGGCCTCGGCGTGGGGCACGTCGGTGCCGTCGAGCGCCTCGATGATCCGCCACTCGCGGAGGATCCCCTCGTCGCGATCGGCCGGCGCGTTCTGTGGCGGGATCCGGATGACGCACCGGTTCTCGCCGCGGCGCAGCTCGTAGATCTCGTTCTGGGTTCCGCCCGACAGGAAGCGGTGCTCGAGCGGCTCGCCCTTGCCGGGCAGGCCGTTCTCGTCCATCCAGGCGGCAAGCCGCTCGAAGTCAATCACAGGTTCCCCATTTCGTGCTCGAGGTAGTCGGCGAACGTCGCCTTGGCGGCTTCCACCTTCTTCGGGATCCGCTCCGTGGGCCAGCGGTTGTCGCTCGGCCGGTAGTTCCGCAGAACCTGGCGGGCGACGGTGACCTTGTGGACCTCGGTCGGGCCGTCAGCGAGGCCCATGATGCCAGCGCTGTGGATCATGTGGAAGAACGACACTTCGTTGGTCGTGCCAAGCGCGGCGTCCACCGCTTCGCACAACGGGAAGCGGTGCGGGCACCCCGGCTCCGTCGGTCGACGCCCGGCTCCGTCGGTCGACGCCCGACGCCTCCGGTGCCTTTCTCCTCCGCCTCGCGATCTACGCACCCCGGCCCCACTCCTTGATCCACTCCCCTGTTGCCGGGCACTCCTGGAAACGCCCGGCGTCACGACAGGCCCTCAGGGATCCGGCATCACTGCGGATGCTTGGCGAGAATGTGTTCGGCGTGGCGCAGGACGGGGGCGTCGACCATCCGGCCCTCGAAGGAGAACACACCGGCCGCCTGCCGGGCCGCCTGGAGTACCCGTCGGGCCCAGTCGACCTCCTCCGGCGAGGGCAGGAAGGCGTGCCGGATGGCGGCGACCTGGCTGGGGTGGATGCACGCCTTCACGGTGAATCCGCTGGCCGCCCCGTCCTGTGCCTCCCGGACGAGTCCGTCCCGGTCGGCGATGTCGAGGTAGACGGAGTCGACGGCGACGCGCAGGTGGGCGCCGGCAGCGAGCAGGACGCTGGCCCGCGCGTGCATGGCGATCTGGCGGTAGCGGCCGCTGGGGTCCCGACTGGAACGTCCGCCGAGTGCGGCTACCAGGTCTTCGGCTCCCCACATGAGGCCGACGGTGTTGCCGACGGCGGCGATGGCCGGTGCGGCCAGCACCCCGCGCGGGGTCTCGCAGAGCGCGAGGACGTGGCGTGGTGCGAGGGCGGCCACCTGCTCGGCCGTCTCGGTCTTGGCGAGCATCACGGTCTGGTACGGGGTGTCGGCGAGTACCGCCAGGTCCTCGGCGTAGTCGTCGGTGCCGGCCGGGTTGATCCGCACGATCGTGCGGATCGGGTCGAGCAGGGTCTCGCGCAGCGCTTGACGTGCCCGGGGTTTGTTCTCGGCGGCGACGGCATCCTCCAGGTCGAGGATGACGCCGTCGGCTGCCGCGGCCGCCTTTGCGTATCGGTCGGGACGGTCGGCGGGGCAGAACAACAGCGCCGGTCCGGGCAGGTCGGTGGTCACCGACTCACCTCCGGGCCCGGGTCGGAGCACAGCATCAGCGCGGAACGCACGGCGACCGCGACCACATCGCCGTCCTGGTTGTGTGCGGTGTGTTCGAAGGTGACCACGCCCTGGCCCGGTCGGCTGCGTGAGAGCCGCTTGTCCACCACGGTCGTCTCGGCGTAGAGGGTGTCGCCGTGGAAGACCGGAGCGGGGAAGCGGATGTCGGAGAAGCCGAGGTTGGCCACGGTGGTGCCCTGGGTGAGCTGGTTGACCGACAGGCCGACGAGGGTCGATAGGGTGAACATGCTGTTGACCAGGCGGCGGCCGAAGGGCTGGGTGGCGCTCCACGCCTCGTCGAGGTGCAGCGCCTGCGCGTTCATCGTCAACGTGGTGAACAGGGTGTTGTCGGCTTCGCCCACGGTCCGTCCTGGCCGGTGCACGTACACAACGCCGATCTCCAGTTCGTCGAACCACAGGCCACGCTGCTCGATGCGACGGCGGTGGTCGTCTGCGCCGATCATCGGTTCACCTCCGTCGGTCGGGGCTTCGGCTTCGGTTTCGGCTTCGGTTTCGGGTCAGAGGATATGCGATCATGGTTCTGCTCGGCGACCAGGTCGATCCCGCTGACCACCCCGCTGACCACCCCGCTGACCGGATGTTCGACCTCCAGCCGGGTGTTCATCTCCATGAAGCGGGGGAAGGCGGATCGGTATTGGCCATCTCGCTTTTGGAGAATAGCGTTTTCTCCACTGGAGAGTGGAGGGTGCGGCGACGTGGCAGGGGATCTCGACGGGTTACGGGCGGCCGAGGGCCAACGGGCATTGGACGCCACACCGCAGTACCGGGTCGTCCAGTGGGTCACCGGGAACATCGGCACCCGCGCGCTGCGGGCCGTCATCGAGCACCCGAACCTGACCGTGGCCGGGGTGTACGTCCATACGCCGGCCAAAGCAGGACGTGATGCCGGCGAGCTGTGCGGGCTCGGCCCGACCGGGGTCGTCGCGACCCATGACATCGACGAGATCCTGGCGCTCGGCGCCGACTGCATCCTGTACATGCCGGCCACCTGCGACATCGACGAGGTCTGCCGGTTACTGGCAGCGGGCGCGAACATCGTCACGACCCGGGGCGAGTTCCATCGTGCGGACAGTATCGATCCGGCGGTTCGCGAGCGGGTCGAGGCCGCATGCGACCGCGGTGGCACCTCGATCCACGCCACCGGCAGCAGTCCCGGGTTCATCACGGAGGCTGTCCCGCTGGTGTTGACCTCGATCCAGCGGCGGCTCGACAACCTGACGATCAGCGAGTTCGCAGATCTCTCGCAACGCGATTCGCCGATGCGCTTTCGATGCCGCTGGACTCCCTGGAGGCGAGCGGGTAGGTCGCGACCGCGCGGCGCGCGGTCCGGATCGCCGCCGGCACACTGGAGGCCGACGCCATGGCCGCGCAACGGATGACGGTGTCGGGTATCCGAGGCGGTCGGCCGGTGCTGTGTTTCCGGGCCATGTGGTACTGCACCACCGGCCTCGATCCCTCGTGGGACGTCCGCGCCACCGGCTGGCACATCTCGGTCGACGGTGACGCGCCGCTCGACATCGACATTCGTTTTCCGGTGCCTCTTGAGCGGATGGGTGCCATGTCGCCCGGATACACGGCGAACCGCGCCGTCAACGCTGTGCCCTTCGTGTGCGCGGCACCCCCGGGGATCCGTTCGACGGTCGACCTTCCCCACATCGTCGCCGTGCTCGGGTGACCGCGCCGCCGCGGTCCCGGCGGTGGTCAGGTTCGGTATACAACGGCATCGTAGGTAGAAAATGTCATCATAACAGCCGATTCAA
>NZ_CAUVXI010000193.1:8877-11014 GCF_963555845.1 Protofrankia sp. Cas8
GTGCCTGACTGGTCCAGATGATCGACTTCTGAATCGGGCTCTCGGAGCGAGACCCTTCATGGAGGTGATGATCGGCGTTTGTTTGTTGTTAGGTACGGTTTTTGGCCGGATAGGCGTACCTGACGACAAACTCATGCCGATCTTGTCGACGGACGGTACCCACCCTCAGTGCAGATGCGCCTGCCAGCCGGCGGGCACCTGCCGGGCTGGGCCGGGCTGGGCGTCGGCCGGCGAGCACGCCCGAGGCCGGGAATGATCTCAATCTTCTGGAGTATTGATGCTGATTATGTTCCAATATATTACTTTATGCATAGGGCTGTGATTGTGCGGCTGTGGGTCGCTTTCGGTGGTCGGTGGTCGGTGGTCGGTGGTCGGTGGTCGGTGGTCGGTGGTCGGTGACGATGCGGGGAGGGCCGTGGTGGGTGACTGGGGTGTTCTGGACCTGGAGGGTGATCCGACTCCGGGTGATCCGGATGCGGTGCGGGGCATGGCCATCCGGTTGCGGGACCAGGCCGATGTCGCCGAACACAACACCACTCGCCTGCGGGCGATCGCGGGTAGCGGTGGTGAGCTGGCGATGGCTGGTGATTACGCGCCGGCGTTCACCGAGGCGTTGGTGGAGCTGCCCGACGGGCTGGCCCGGTTGGCCCGGGCCTACCGTGGCTGTGGGGATGCGCTGTCGGCGCAAACTACAACTATCACCGCTACTACGACTCCGAGACCGCCCGCTACGACTCCACCGATCCCCTCGGCCTGGCCCCCGCACCCAACCCCCACACCTACGTCCCCAACCCCTATCAGGAGCTCGACCCCCTCGGTCTCGCGCCGTGCACCACTGGCAGCCGCGGTGCCGCAGCAAAGTGGGCAGAAAAGGCCGACTTCTCAAATTCGAAGGTTATGAATAAGAAGTACGATGCTCATGCTGTGGACTTCGGCATCGGCGGGAATAAAAACAAGGCGAACCTCGCCGCATTCCAAGATGCGATGAAAGCGCACATGACTGCCGACGGAACAAATATTTACAGATTTAACTACCGGGGTCAGGGTCAAGCGGTCGGGTTCATTGATTCGGTAACAAGTAAGATGGTCATGCTGCGTGCGGATTCCGGGCAGTTCTGGACCGTGTATCGTTTTGGCGACAATCAGTTTGCAGGAATTATCGATAATGGTTATCTATGGTGATTCGGAACTCGGCTGATGATGCGTCACAGCCGAGGCGGCGTGTCTGGTCATCGCCGTCTGAGGTCGATCCTGGAACCGGCATTGCCAGGCAGCTCGAACTAATGCATGAACTCATTGAGGCCAAGATGTCTGGCCCAGAGTTCGCACATGCGTGGCTGGCGGCTCGTCGTCATGCATTGGATGAGAAGGAGCGGGTTCGAGAGCGTTTCGATCGGATACTCACTGATGTCTTCTACCTTCTCGATGACTACGTGATCGACCCATCAATTCGTGATTCAGATGATATGACCGACGAGGAGCTGGTTGGGCGCGTCCGAAATGCACTGTGCGACCTATTGAGGTTGAACTCGTGACAATGAGGGCTGTTACGGTTCATGCAGGCGGACGGAGTGACCGCCGACACGCCGGGTGAGCACGGCGGCTAGGCTGCGCGCAGCCCGTCGCGCGGCGCAGGCCAGCACGGACGCCGGGGCCTTGAAACCCCTGCCCGCGACCGTGCTCGAAACCTTACCGGACGGCTCGCAGCTCGTGCGTGTACGCGAGTCCGACGCGATGCTCGCCCGCCGCCGCACGAAAACCGGCGCCGTCCATGTCGAACGGCCGGCGGTGGTCAGGTTCTGTGTTCCGCGGAACACCCAGATACAACGGCATCGTAGGTAGAAAACGTCATCATAATGACCGATTCCACCTACTGTTGCGGCTCGCACCGGCTCGCGGTAGGTGGTTCCGGTCATCAGGATGGCCTCAACGACCTACGCACCCCGGCCCAGCATGGTCGCGTACAGGAAGGCGTGGTGCTCGTCGAACCGTCCGGTGAGCGCGTCGCGTCGGACGTCGAGTCTGCGGCGCATCCCGGTGCGGGCGAGATTGGCAAGCACGTGCGGGTCGCGCTCGCTGGCGATGAGCGGGTCGAGCATCGCCCGACCCGAGATGCTCGGGCACCTCGAGCGGCGTG
>NZ_CAUVXI010000194.1:0-10529 GCF_963555845.1 Protofrankia sp. Cas8
CCGCAATCTCGCGGGCAAGGTATTCGGTGTCGTCGAGCTGGCGGCCGGTCTGCTCCCTGTCCTGAGCGAGGTTCGCCCGGTCCCGGTCGTCCTGCCGGTTCTGCGCCAGCAGGATCAACGGCGCCGCATAAGCCGCCTGCAACGACAACGCCAATGTCAGGAAGATAAACGGATAGTTGTCGAACCGCAGGTCAAGCGGCATGACAATGTTGTAACAGATCCATATTACGACCACCACGCTCTGCAGCACAAGGAAACGGGCGGTTCCGATGAACCGGGCGATGCGTTCGGCAACCCGGCCAAAGGCGTCCGCTTCGGCGGGCCGGCGGGCCAACGCTGAGCGGCGTGACGGACGAGGCTGGTCGAGCCTGCCCGCACCGCGGCGGATCTTCATGATCCGGGCCGCCTCAGACCGTTGTCGCGCCGATCCTGACCGCCTGGCAGCGCCGTGCTCACAGCGTTACTTCGGGCATCGCTGCGGGGATCACTGTGGCCGTCACTGTGGGTGTCACCGCGGGAATCACCGTCGGAATCACCGCGGGAATCACCGTCGGAATCGCTGTGGGAATCACCGTCGGAATCGCTGTGGGCGGTATCGGCGGAATCGCCGAGAGCGCCCGCGCGGGCATCGGAATCCAGGTCACGTTCCCGCCAGTTGGCCGGCAACATGTGGTCGAGAACGTCGTCGACGGTAACCACACCGACCAGTCTGGCGAGCCCGTCCAGCACCGGGACCGCCACCAGGTTGTACGAGGCGAGCAGGCGGGTCACCTCCGGCAGGGACGTCTCCGGGCGCAGCGGGGTGATGTCGATGTCAATGATGCCACCGACGAGGGTCCCAGGCGGTTCCCGCAGCAGCCGCTGGAAATGCGCAAGCCCCAGATAACGTCCGGTCGGGGTCTCGAACGGCGGGCGGACCACGTAGACCTGCGCGGCCAGCGCCGGTGACAGTTCCGGCGCCCGCACCCGCGCGAGCGCCTCGGCCACGGTCGCGTTCGGGCCGAGGATCACCGGCTCACTGGTCATCAGACCGCCGGCGGTGTTGTCCGGGTAGACCAGCAGCCGGCGCACCGGTGCCGCCTCCTGCGGCTCCATCAGCCGCAGCAGCCGCTCGGCCTCCTCGGCGGGCAGGTCCCTCAGCAGGTCGGCGGCATCGTCTGGACCCATCGCCTCCAGGATGTCAGCCGCTCGATCGTCGGCGAGCCCGCCGAGCAGCTCGATCTGCTCATCCTCGGGCAGCTCCTCCAGGACGTCGGCGAGGCGCTCGTCGTCCAGGGCCGCGGCGACCTCGGCCCGGCGCTTGCTCGAAAGATTGTGCAGCAGGGACGCGAGGTCCGCGGGGCGGAGTTTCTCGAACGCCGCGAGCAGGTTCGCCGCACCCTGGGTCTCCGCGGGCAACGAGATTCCGGTGACCTCATCCCAGGAGACCGTGCGGACCTCGCCGCGTCGTCGCCGACCGGTCCGTACCGCCACCTGGTCGAGCACCCAGTCGCCACCGCGGATCGGTTCGATCGCCGCGTCCACCACGGTGACGGTCGCCTCGGTCGCGACCAACGTCACCTGCCGGTCCAGGAGCTCGCCGAGCACGAGGATCTCGCCCGGACGCTGCGCGAACCGGCGCCAGCTCAACCGGGCTGAGGAGAGCACGACGGCACCCGACTCCACCCCGGTCACCTTGCTGATCGGCACAAAGATGGGACGGCGTTGCACCTCGACGGCAAGCCCCAGCGCGCGCGGCGGTTCGTGGCCAAGGCGCAGGGTCACGACCACGTCACGGACTCGCCCGACCACATCCCCGTTGGGATCGAGGACAAGCAGGCCCGCCAGCCTGCGGCAGAACAGCCGAGCCGGTGCTGTGGTCACGGCGTGAGGCTACCTCCGCCCCCGATGCCGGGCGCTCTTGGCAAAAATGATCATTGCTCCGCTCGCGCCGGCCTGCACCAGCCAGGCCACGGCCGCCGGCTCCACTCGCGCCCGACCCCGAATGCCGCGATACTGCTCATAAGTGTGTGGCAGCCCATCCGCAATGGTCGCGATTGACGTGCGGCCCGTACGCGGCTGTGCGGCTGTTTTTCGGCAGAGCAGTCGGCAGAGCAGTCGACAGAGCAGTTGGCAGGTGCCGGTTACCGGTGATAGGCGGAGAAGGGAAGCGGACACGATGGGCAGGATCGCGCAGACCGACGGTCTGACCGATGTTCAGGCTGACATTCTGTCGGCCGTGCGCACGTTCGTCGACAAGGAGATTCTGCCATACGCCACCGAACTCGAACACAAGGACGAGTTCCCCGAGGCGATCGTCGAAGCCATGAAAGAGATGGGGCTTTTCGGGATCACCATTCCGGAGGAGTACGGCGGGCTCGGTGAATCGCTGCTCACGTACGCCCTGGTTGTCGAGGAGATAGCCCGCGGCTGGATGAGCGTCTCGGGTGTCATCAACACACACTTCATCGTCGCCTACCTCCTTCTCCAGCACGGCTCCCCCGAGCAGAAGCAGCGGCTCCTGCCGAAAATGGCGACCGGGGAGGTGCGCGGCGCGTTCTCCCTGAGCGAGCCGGGCTGCGGTTCGGACGTGTCCGCCATCACCACCCGGGCCACTCGCGACGGCGACGAATACCTCATCAACGGCCAGAAGATGTGGCTGACCAACGGTGCCCGTGCCGGCATCGTCGCCACCCTTGTCAAGACCGACGAGGGTGCCGACTCGGTCTACCGGAACATGACGACCTTCCTGCTGGAAAAGGAGCCCGGCTTCGGCACCAACGCCGGCATCACGATTCCCGGAAAAATCGACAAACTCGGCTACAAGGGCGTCGAGACCACCGAGATGGTGCTGGACAACCACCGGGTACCGAACTCGTCGATCCTCGGCGGCGCCGACGGCCGGGGCAAGGGCTTCTACCAGATGATGGACGGTGTCGAAGTCGGCCGGGTCAATGTCGCGGCCCGCGCGTGCGGCATCATGATCCGGGCATTCGAGCTGGCGATCGCCTACGCCCAGCAGCGCCGCACCTTCGGTAAGCAGATTGTCGACCATCAGGCGATCGCCTTCAAGCTGGCCGAGATGGCGACCAAGGTCGAGGCCGGCCACCTGATGATGGTGAATGCCGCCCGCAAGAAGGACAGCGGCCAGCGCAACGACGTCGAGGCGGGTATGGCCAAGTACCTTGCCAGCGAGTACTGCTTCGAGGTGACCACCGAGTCGTTCCGCATCCACGGTGGTTACGGCTACTCCAAGGAGTACGAGATCGAGCGACTTTTCCGGGAGGCGCCGTTCATGCTCATCGGCGAGGGTACCTCCGAGGTACAGAAGCGCATCATCAGCCGGGCGTTGCTCAAGGAGTACAAACTCCCGTAGCCAACCCCGCCAGCCGCCGGCCGCGCGAGCATGCTTCTTCTCGCGCGGCCGGCGGCCCCAAGCGGGCTAGCGCTCGAGCGGGCTAGAGGTACTGCCTGGCCGGCCCGACCATCGCGCGTACGGTCTTGCCGTCGTGGAACTCGCCGATGGCCGTCATCGTCCAGTTCGGCCCACCCTGCTGACGTGCAACCTTGCACATGACGAGACCGGTGTGCGGTTTTGACTCCGACAGGTCGAAACGGACGAGCTCGGCACCGGTGAAATCGTCGATCAGGCGGCAGAAGGCGTTACGGACCTCGGTGAACTGCTGGCCCTGAAAGCTGTTCACCGTGAAGACCAGCGCTTCGACGGTGGACGGGAGCCCCGCAAGATCGACGAAGATGGTCTCGTCGTCGCCCTCGCCGCTGCCGGTGAGGTTGTCACCGGAATGGCGAACCGCGCCGCGGGCACCCTTCTTCGACATGAACCACACCTTGTCGACGTCCTTGCCGCGGCTGTCGAACAGGATGCAGGAGGCGTCCAGATCGATCTGGCGTCCCCGGTGGGCCGGATCCCAACCCAGTGCCATCCGCACCCGGGTCAACGGCGGGGTCCCGGTCTTGACCAGTGAGACACTCTGGCCCTTGCGCAACGAGACCCGGCCCTTGTCCAGGTTGACGGTCGGGGCACCGGCCACCTGCGGGGCCGGTTGTGGCTGCTGGCCGTGCGGCGGACCCCATTGTTGTTGTGCCTGCGGGGCCGGTGATGGCTGCTGGCCGTGCGGCGGACCCCATTGTTGTTGTGCCTGCGGGGCCGGTGCTGGCGGCGGGCCCCACTGCTGCTGGGGTTGGGCTACCGGCCGCGCTGGGGATGCCGGCTGCGCTGGGGATGCCGGCTGCGTCGGCGGCACATAGAGCTGTGTGGGTGCCTCATCCACTGCCGGATCATCCACTGTGATCCCGAAGTCGGTGGCGATACCGGCAAGGCCCGAGGCGTACCCCTGCCCCACGGCACGCACCTTCCAGGACCCCTGGCGCCGGTACAACTCGACGAGCACCAGTGCCGTCTCAACGGTCAGCCCGACCGGGTCGAAACGGGCGAGTTCCGCGCCCCGAAGATCTCTGACGGAGACCTGCAGTGCCCCGACGGTGGCGAAGGTCGACGGGCCGGACCCGTCCAGGCTGCCGGTGATGACGACCTTGTCGATGTCGGCGGGTACCAGCCCCAGTGCGAACTCGAGCGCCGAGGGTGGGAGGAGGCGCACCCCGGGGCCGGTGGGCTGGTTGAAGAACACGAAGTCGGCGTCCGAACGGACCTTGCCGCCCGCCGTGACCAGCAACGCGGCGATGTCGAGCGGAGTCGACGAACTGATCTCCACACGTACATCATTAGTGGACAACGGTGCGTTCGCGCCCTTGCTCAGCACCTGCGCCATGGCGGCCTCCACGTCTGGATTGCTCGGGGCCTCCGGCCGCAGGAGAAGAGCCGTGACCGCGCGGCCTTGTGAGCGCCCGGGGTCGGACGCTCACAGCCTATTAGGTTCCTTCGGGTCGCCGGCGCCGCGTCCCGCGTCCAGCGACCGGTCCCAACCCGAGGCGGCGGATCGGTACGAACCAACCGCTCAACGAACCGAACAACCCGGACCCGTCTGTGGGCTCCCCGACGCGTGCGACCGAGCTGCTGTCCCCGCGACCCACATTTCTTGATCATCAGAACCGCCTGGACGCCTCAGCCCGCAGCTCCATTTGCGGTGATTAGTAGGACTTACGACCACGAAATGTTCACCCGTGAACCGAAACTTTACGCGACCCCAACCCGGGTCATTACTCCGAGTAAAAATGCGAACGAAATGATCCACGCCAGCCGGAGATATGGTTTATCCCGCCGACCGGAAGAGACGATGAGCCGGAAGAGACGATGAGAATGAACACCACGCCGATGACCAGAGAGGACACCACTCGATCTTGCGCGAGGAGAAGTGCCCGATGACAAACGCCGTTGAGGACGCCGGCGCGCTCGAACGCGTCCGGGAGCATCTCGCGACAGGCGAACCGGCCGGGGGAAGCGTCCGCGTTCCGATCTTGAGTTCGTGGCGACGCTGCGAGTCGGTCGGGCTCACCCCGGACCGTCTCGCGCCTTCCTACCGGTCCGATCTCGACCCGGAGGAACGCATCGCCCGCGTGGCCGCGCCTGTTCTCGATCGGCTGGAAGCCAGCCTCGCGGGTACCGGAGTAGGCGTGATTCTCACCGACAGTGAGGCAACTGTCCTCCAGCGTCGCGCAAGCGGGCTGGCGCTGAACCGACATCTGGACGGGGTGTGTCTCGCACCCGGCTTCAGCTACGCCGAACACGTCGTCGGTACCAACGGGATCGGCACCGCGCTCGTGGAACGTGGCCCCTCCTATGTTTCGAGCGTCGAGCACTTCGCCGCCCGCCTACACCCGTATGTCTGCGCGGGCGCACCGATACGCGATCCGATCAGCGGCCGGATCGAAGGCGTCATCGATCTCACCTGCCTGCGCTCTGCCGCTGATCCGGCGATGGTGGCTCTGGTCCGTGAAACCGCCGGCGCCATCGAACGGCAGCTGCTGGAACAGTGTGCGGAGCGGGAGCGCGCCCTCCTCCGGACATTCCTCCAGAACAAACGGCGCACTCGCACGTCCATTGTGGCGGTAGCAGGTGACCCGTGCGTTCAAGCACCGGCCGAGGTCGTCCTTCGTGCCGCCGCCAACCTCAGGATAAACAACCAGGACGAACAAATCCTGCGGGAGAAGGCGACGGACCTCATTTCCGCCGCGCGTCGGGCTGCCGTGGAGGTGCGTTTGTCCAACGGCCAGGTAGCCGTGCTGGTGTGTCGGCCGGTGACGGCCTCCGCCGGTGCCGCGGGGCTCGCTGTCGAGGCCAGCCTCACCGGCGGGACGCCGCGGCATCCGGTCACCACAGGCGGCATCGCGCTCCCACACTCCGCACCCGAAAACGACCTGCCACGACAGCTACGGCTGATCAAGTCGGAAGTAGCCGAGCCGGAAGTAGCCGAGCCGGAAATGGCCGAGCCGGCTGGTGACACCGACAGGTGGCTGCTGCTGGTGGGCGAACCGGGGGTCGGCCATGTCGCAATCGCTGCACGGAAACGTCTGGGGCTACTTTATGAGGCCAGCATGCGCATCGGTACCACCCTGGACGTGACGCGGACCGCCGAGGAGCTGGCCGATGTCGCGGTCCCACGATTCGCCGACCACGTCACCGTTGATCTTCCTGACGCTGTCCTGCGCGGGGACGAACCGACCAGCATGAATGAAGGAATGCGCCGCATCGCCGTCCGCGGCATCACGACAGAGGGCGCGTTCTACCCGCCGGGCGACCTCGTGTGCTACCTCCCGGCAACCCCCCAGGCGCAGTGCTTCACCCACGGGCGGTCAGTTCTTGAGAAAGATCTACGGGTCGCGAGCGGATGGCTGGCTCAGGATCCCGCGCGCGGTGAGACTCTTCTCGACCATCGCATCCACTCACTCATGACAGTCCCGATGCGCGCACGCGGCGAGACACTCGGGATCGCCAGCTTCTACCGATCCGAACAGCCCGGCGCCTTCGAGGAGGATGACCTGTCCCTCGCCGAGGAACTGGTCGCCCGGGCCGCCGTGTGCATCGACAACGCCCGCCGCTACACCCGCGAACACGGACTGGCGCTGGCCCTCCAACGCAGTCTGCTCCCCCGGGGCGTACCCGCACAGCATGCCGTCGAAGTCGCCCACCGCTACCTGCCTGCCCAGTCGGGAGTAGGCGGCGACTGGTTCGACGTCATCCCCCTGTCCAGCGCCCGCGTTGCCCTGGTGGTTGGTGACGTGGTCGGCCACGGCCTGCACGCCGCCGCCACCATGGGTCGCCTACGTACCGCCGTCCAGAACTTCTCCGCCCTGGACCTGCCTGTCGATGAACTCCTCGGTCATCTCGACGACCTGGTCAACCGTCTTGACGAGGAGGAGGGCGCCGAACCCTGCGGGCACGGGATGATCGGGGCAACCTGCCTGTACGCGATCTACGATCCGGTCTCCAGACGCTGCACCATGGCGCGGGCCGGACACCCGATGCCCGCACTCATTGCGCCCGACGGCAGCGTGGAGTTCCTCGATCTACCTGCCGGACCACCGCTCGGCCTTGGTGGACTGCCCTTCGAAGCGGTCGACTTCGAGATGGCTCCCGGCAGTCAACTCGTCCTGTACACCGACGGGCTCATCGAGGACCGACACCGCGACATCGACGCTGGTCTCGACCAGCTCCGGCGCCTGCTGGCCCATCCCGACCGTCCGCCGGAGGAGACCTGCCAGGCTCTGACCACGGCCATGCTCCCAGCTCATCCAAGTGACGACGTCGCCCTTGTGGTGGCTCGAACCCGCGCACTTGATCCACAACGCCACGCCAGCTGGGAGATACCCGCTGACCCGACGGTCGTCTCCACCATGCGTGCAGCGGTCACCCGGCAACTCACCGCCTGGGGGCTGGCGGAAGCCGCATTCACCACTGAACTGGTTGTCAGCGAGCTGATCACCAATGCGATCCGGCACGCAACCGGCCCCATCCAGGTTCGCCTGCTACACGACCACACGCTGATCTGCGAGGTATCCGACGCCAGCGGCACATCCCCCCGGCTGCGCCGTGCCAGCACCACCGACGAAGGCGGCCGTGGCCTTTTCCTGATCGCTCAGCTCACCCGACGCTGGGGTGTCCGATACACGTCCAACGGCAAGGTCATCTGGACCGAGCAGCCGCTGCCGCCATAGACGGTTCATCAGGCCCGTAGGGTCGGTTCCATGGACAGCGCGGATGTACTCAGGCTGGTGGAGGCCCACCTGATCCGGGAGCTCGGGCCTGACACCGGACGCGCGGAGATCACATTTCTCGGCGCAGAGCCCATCGAGGTCCTGCGTTTCGGCAGCACAACGCGGGGAGTCGTCCGCTACGCAACCCTCGGGATGTCCATTGCCCCGATGGGCGATCCGGCATCATCAATGATCGACCCGACCGGACCACGCACCGAGCTGGTGCTCTCCCTGAAGGACCAGCGCGACAGTGTCGCCCGGCGGCTCGCCCTGCTGGCGGCGATACCCGCTGTCGAAGGCGTCCCGGTTGTCGCCGGAGCAGGACTCGACCTGGGTGAACCGCTCTGGGACGGCGCGCGCTTCACCGCCGTCCTCGTCGCCGAGCCCGGTGGGCTCATCCCCGACCTGCCGCTGGCAGACCCGACCGACCCACCGGCGACACTACCGGCCCGGACAGCGACGCAGGCACCGGCACCCGTGCGTTTCCTGCCGGTCCTGCCGATGACCCCCAACGAGTCGGCGTTCAAGCGGGTACACGGAGCGGCCGAGCTCCAGCGGCGATGGTTGGCCGCCGGAACCGACCTACGGGATCCCACCCGCCCGCAGCTGCGCCTCGACCTCGACCTCGACGACAGCTGACAGCTGACAGCTGACAGCTGGAACACGATCAGGAGCCGGTACCGATATCGGCAAGGTCCTTGACCACCGGCACACAGGCCCGCTCGATCCAGGCGTCCGCCGGCTCGCCGCCGGGCGGCACCACGATGACCGTGTCCACGCCGATCCGCGCGTACTGCTCCACGTCAGCCAGGAACTCGCTCGACTCGCCCCGAGTCAAGGCGTCACCGCCGTGGAGAATCGTCTTGGTGATCTCGGCGTAGTCGCGGCCGACCGCGTCGCAGTGAGCTTTGAGCACGTCGAGTTTGTGCGCGACCGCATCCACCGAGGGCGCGAACAGGTTGCAGGCATCCGCGTAGGTGGCGACCAGACGCAGCGTCTTCTTCTCCCCGCCTCCACCGATCAGGATCGGCAGTCGTGGCCGGCTGATCGGCGCGGGCACGCAGAGCGTCTCGGCAAGCTGGTAGTGCCGGCCGTCAAACGGGCCGTTGTCGTCACTCCACATCTGCCGGCAGATCCGCAGCGTCTCCTCGAGCCGCTCGAACCGCTCGGCGAGTGGCGGGAACGGCACGCCCAGACCGTGGTGCTCGCGGTCGTACCAGGCTGCGCCGATGCCGAGTTCCGCCCGCCCCCCCGAGAGCACGTCCAGCGTTGCCACGATCTTCGCCAGCAGTCCCGGATGCCGGTAGGTCGTGCCGGTGACCAGGAGGCCCAGACGCAGCCTGGCGGTGTGGGCGGCCAGGAAACCCAGCGTCGTGTAGCCCTCCAGCATCGGTTCATCCGCGGGGAACATCGCCTCCATCTGGAAGTAGTGGTCCATCACGCTGAGATGGGCCACCCCCGCGTCATCGGCGATCCGGGCGGCACGCGCCAGGACCGGCGCGATCGCCTCGGTACCGCCCGGCCAGGTGAACCGGACCACATGTACGCCCAGCTGCATCGCCAACTCCTCACGTCCCGCGACGCGGTCATCGCGTCGTCATCACACGGCCATCACACGGCCATCACACGGCCATCCCACAGTCATCACACGGTCATCGGCCGGATGGGCGCCGACCGCCGCCTGCTCCATCCTGACCGAAAAAGCCGGACCGGTCACTACCGGGTACACGATCATCCCCTGGTCGCAAATCCGGCGGATGTGCGACCGACCTGGGAGGATCGGCAACGGGTTCAGGTGCCAGGTGTCCAGGTGCGGGTCCAGGCATGGCCGCGTCCATGACGGAGCTCACGCTGCAGCGAGGAGAGCTACATCATGCAGTTTGGTCGTTACTACGAGGAGTTCGAGGTCGGTGCCGTCTACAAGCACTGGCCAGGCAAGACCATCACCGAGTACGACGACCATCTGTTCTGCCTGCTGACCATGAACCACCATCCGCTGCATCTGGACGCGAACTACGCCGAGCAGACCACCGAGTTCAAGCGGAACGTGGTCGTCGGCAACTACGTGTACTCGCTGCTGCTGGGTATGTCCGTGCCCGACGTTTCGGGCAAGGCGATCGCCAACCTCGAAGTCGAGTCGCTCAAGCACGTCAAGCCCGTGTTCCACGGCGACACGATCTACGGCGAGTCCGAGGTGCTGGACAAGATCGAGTCCAGGAGCAAGGACGACCGGGGCATCGTTCAGGTCGAGACCCGCGGCTACAACCAGGAGGGCACCCTGGTCTGCATCTACCGCCGCAAGGTGATGGTGCCCAAGCGTTCCTATGGCGATGCCCGCGGCGGGGAGCAGCCCGGCCGTCCCGTTTCTCCCGCTTACC
>NZ_CAUVXI010000195.1:0-10495 GCF_963555845.1 Protofrankia sp. Cas8
TCTCCCCCAAATCACTGCAGGACCATGCCATGTCACCGCGTGGCCGGCGTGGCCGAGTTCGCCGAGCACGGTCCCATATCCGCGTCGGCTACGTCACTGTCCGCCAGCCGACATGGCGCTGACATGCGGCACGTCTGCCCGAGCGCCGCTATCCCAACGCGTCGAGTACCCACCGACCCACGTCGGTTATCGTGCCGGCCCCCAGGGTCAGCAGCAGGACGCCGTCCGGCGCGGCCGGCAGACTGACCGACAGGTCGGTGGTGAGCCGGTCGGTGAGTTCCGCCCATGGGACGTAGTACGTCGTCTCCGGCACGAAGATCTTCTTGGCGAGGTCGCAGGCGTGCAGCCCCAGGGTGTCGTGCTCACGAGCGGCGTAGATGTCGGTGACGTACACCCGGTCGGCATCGGTGAACGCCTCGGCGAAATCATCCATCAGGGCGGCGAGCCGGCTGAACGTGTGCGGCTGCACGGCAACCCACACCCGGCGCGAGCCGGCCCGCTGGCGGGCCGCTGCCAGCGTCACCCTGATCTCGGTCGGGTGGTGGGCGTAGTCATCGACGATCTCCAACGGTCCGTGGCGGTCGGTCGATGCGGCGATGCCGACCCGCTCGAACCGGCGGGCCGCACCGGTGTAGGTCGCAAGGGTCGCGAGAGTGTCGGGCACGGCAAGGCCCCGCTCCGCGGCGACGGCGAGCGCCGCGAGCGCGTTGAGAACGGTGTGGACGCCCGGCAACGCAAGCGTGAGCGTCCCGATGTCGTGCCCGTCCCGGCTGACCGTGGCCTGGATGCCGCCGTCCGGCGTCGGGCGCGGGTCCACCGCCCGCCAGGTCCGGGCGGCCTGGAGACCGTAGTCGACGACTCTGGCATGCCCGGCCGGCAGAGCCGCGAGCACCGCCTGAACGCCGGGATGGTCCCCGCAGACGACCAGCGTCCCGCCGGGGCGGACCCGCGCGGCGAACGCGGTGAAGGCCACGCGCACGGCCGCCTCATCGGGGAAGAGGTCGGGATGCTCCCACTCGACGTTGGTGATCACGGCAAGCGCGGGGTCGAGGTTCGCGAACGCCCCGCCGTACTCGTCGGCCTCCAGGACGAACAGCGCTCCGGCTCCGACCAGCGCGTTGCCACCGAGCTGCGCGACCTCGGCGCCGATCACCGCGGTCGGGTCGACCCCGGCGGCCCGCAGCACCAGGGCGAGCATCGCGGACGTGGTGGTCTTGCCGTGCGAGCCGGCGACCGCGATCAGGTCGTAGCCGGCGGTCAGTTGCGGCAGCCAGTCGCTGCGTCGGCGGACCGGGACACCGCACCGCCGTGCGGCCGCCAGCTCAGGATGGTCATCGGGGAACGCGCTGGACGCCACGACGACGTCCACGCCGGTCAGTTCCGCGGCCAGCACGGCCGGGTCGGTGACGGCTCCGACCCGAACCCGGGCGCCGGCGGCGCGCAGAGCGTCCAGGCGGGGTGCGTCCTGGGCGTCGCTGCCGCTGACCATCCCGCCGCTGGCCAGGTGGATGTGGGCGAGCGCGGACAGGCCCGCCCCGGCTATTCCGAGGAAGCGAACGTGCTGAGGGTTCTCACCGGTCACGACAGGCAGTGAACACCACGCCGGGCTCCGGTTCCCCACGACCACGCCCCGTTTCCCACGGCCACGGCCACGGCCCGTTTCCCGCGCCCCGCGCCCCACGCCCCGCCGCTGCACACGACCACCGTTACACTGAAGATCGGATACTGCTCGGGCAGCCGAGGGGAGATCGGCATGACGGTCGTCCACCCGACGCCCCCGTTGGTGGTGCAGCTGCCCGGACGAGCACTCACTTTGGACGACGTGACCCAGCTGGCCGCGGCCGACGAGCTCCATCGATACGAACTCGCCGAGGGGAACCTGCTGGTCAAGCCGCCAGCCGACACCGAACACGCCACGCTGATCACACAGCTCGTGGTATGGCTGGTCACCAAGGGTTACAGCCCCGACCGAGTGCTGGCCACGCCCGGTCTCCGGATCACCGAATCATCCAGTGGCCGTAGTCCCGACGTGCTCGTCCTGCGCCGCCCGGCCCCGCGGGGCACCGTGTGGATCGACCCGGCCGACACCCTGCTCGTGGTGGAGGTCGTCTCCCCGGGCTCGGAGAACCTGGACCGCACGATCAAACCGGGCGAGTACGCCCGCGCCGGTATCGCCCGATTCTGGCGGATCGAACGGGACGGCGGTCCGGCGACAGCCCACATATACGCGCTGGGTATCGACGAGCGGGGCGAACCGGCCTACATCAGCCACCGGGCCGTGCTGCTCGACGAACTCCTCGCCGCCGCACCGCCACACCTGTCCTGACCAGGATCTGTCTCCCGGATCTTCACTGGCACCTACAAGGGCGGCCGCCATAGCGACCGATTCCACCTACTGTCGGACGACATTCGGCCGAACGGTAGGTGGTTCCGGTCATCAGGATGGCCTCAACGACCTACGCATTCTGGTTTTGTTATTTGGATGCTGTTCACCGGCGGCATCACCTGGCAGCTGGTGATGCCTCGTGGCCGGGATCACCGATCGCCGTTGGGCGGCCCCCGGTGCCCACCTCTGTCCAGCATGTGGCCCGGGGCGCAGCGTTCGTCGGGTGAGGGTTTCGAGCTGGAGGCTCCAGCTCGAAACCCTCACTTCTCATCGCAGAGTACGACCGACACATCGATCCCGAGAGTAACGGCACGAACCACTCGAGCCGATGTCACGTGTTGAGAGCCCTTCTCAGGGATCACACGAAGAAACGGCCCCGCGTGTAAGACAGGGCGGGTTCAAGATCCGGATGCTGTCTCAGCTGGACAGGGTTGCCCGTTCGGCGAGGACGCGCAGGAGCTCCCCGCCGAGCAGAGTCACGTCGCCTGCTCCGATGGTGAGCACCAGGTCGCCCGGACGCGCGAACGCCGCGACCCGGCCCGCCGCGGCCGACCAGGACGGCTCGTAGACGACCTGGTCGGCGGGCAGCGGCACTCGGGAGGCGATCGTCGCACCGCTGACCCCCGGGAGCTCCTGTTCCCCCGCGCCGAAGACATCCATGACCACCACGGCATCCGCGAGGCCCAGTGCGGCGCCGAACTCGGCGGCGAAGGCAACCGTCCGGCTGTAGAGGTGCGGCTGGAAAGCGACCACGACCCGGCCGCCCTCGGCGACGTCACGGGCAGTCCGCAACACGGCCATGATCTTTGTCGGATGGTTGGCATAGTCGTCGACCACCCGGATGCCCTCGACGCTGCCCTTGGCCTCGAACCGGCGGCGGACGCCGGCGAACCCGGCCAGCCCCTCCAACAGGCCGGCCGCGGGCAGGCCGAGCTCCAGCCCGGCGGCCAGCGCACCGGCCGCGTTGAGCAGATTGTGCCGCCCGGGTACCCGCAGGGTCAGCTCGCCCAACCGTCTGCCGCGCACGACCACCTCGCAGGTGGAGCCGGTCGGCGAGACCATCGCGAGCTCCACCCGGACGTGGGCGTCCACCGACTCGCCATAGGTGGTGACCCGCGGTGTCCCCGAGCTGCCTTCGGAGTCCCGCAGCGCGGTGACGAGCCTGGCCGCGCCGGGGTCGTCCAGGCAGGCCACCACAAAACCGTCCGGATCGACACCGTCGACGAACCGCGCGAACGCGGTCTCGACGTTTTCACGCTGACGGTAGTAATCAAGATGATCGGCTTCGACATTGGTGACGACCGCGCCGAACGGCTCAAGCAGCAGAAATCCGCCGTCGCTCTCATCGGCCTCAGCGATGAAGATCTCGCCCGAGCCGGCGTGCGCGTTGGAGCCGGCCTCATTGATGTCGCTGCCGGTGACAAACGACGGGTCGGCGCCGCACGCCTGCATCGCGACGGTGGCCATCAGCGTGGTCGTCGTCTTCCCATGGGTACCGGCAACCGCGAGCCCCTGGAATCCCTGCATCAGCGCGGCAAGCGCGGCGGCCCGCGAAACAACACGCAGGCCACGTTTTTTCGCCTCCTCGACCTCCAGATTTCCCGCCGGAATGGCCTGGGAGAAGATCAAAGTACGGGCGTCGCCGAGATGCTGCGGATCATGACCAATCGCCACGTGGGCCCCGAGTGCCCGTAGCGCGGCCAATCGGCGGGTGTCCCGGGCGTCGCTTCCGGACACGTAGGCGCCGCGCCGCAGCAACAGCCGGGCGAGGCCGCTCATGCCGGCGCCGCCGATCCCCACGAGGTGGACACGGTCGAAGTTGTCCGGTAGCGCCCGAGCTGTCACAGGTGACATCTTGCCCCATCCATCGCCTCGGACCGGGTTCAGCGAGCCGCGTGGCGTGCCGGTTGCCGCCTGCGTGTGGCCGCGGCCTCACGGATCATCGACACGATCGCGTCCACGGCGTCGGGATGTCCGCAGCCTGAGCATGCCGCCGACATCTTGGCCAGCCGTTCCGACGAGGTGAGCAGGCCCAGCAGCTCCGCACGCACCCATTCGGGCGAGAAGCCGGCATCGTCGATCAGCAGGCCGCCGCCTGCCTCCACCGTCGCCAGGGCGTTGCGCCGCTGCTCACCGTTTCCGTGCGGGAGCGGCACGTAGGCGGCGGGCAGGCCGACCGCGGCCAGCTCCGCGCAGGTCATGGCGCCGGCACGACACAGCGCCATGTCCGCCGCCGCATACGCCGACGCCATGTGGTCGAGATAGGGCCGCACGACATAGGGCGCGGGCAGGTTCGGTGGCAGCGCCGCAAGCACCGTCTCGACGTTCTTGGGCCCGGCCGCGTGCAGGACCTGCGCCCCGCTCGCAGTGATCTCCTCGGCCATCGTACTGATCACGTCGTTGATGCGTCGGGCCCCCTGCGAACCACCGAAGACCAGCAACGTCGGATAGCCCGGGTGAAGGCCGTAACTGATCCGGGCCGCCCGGGTCGCCGTCGGCGACCGGTCGAGGTTCAGGATCTCCGGGCGCAGCGGGATGCCGGTGAGCCGGCCGCCGCGCAACGGAGTATTCGGGTAGGAGACCGCCACAAAGGGTGTGAACCGGGCGCCGATCCGGTTCGCCACTCCCGGAACCGGGTTGGCCTCGTGGACGACGATCGGGATACCTGCCCGGCGCGCGGCCAGGTAGGCCGGGACGGACACGTACCCGCCGAAGCCGACGACCACGTCCGCGCGCACCCGAGCCAGCGTCGCCGACGCCTGGCTGACGGCCCCGGCGAGCCTGCCGGGCACGGTGAGCAGGGACGGCGTGGGTGTGCGCGGCAGCGGCACCTTCGGGATCGTCACCAAGTCGTAGCCACGGGCCGGCACGAGCCTCGCCTCCAGCCCGGACTCCGTCCCCAGGACGGTCAGGCGTAGCCGGGGGTCGGCGGCCCGCAGGGCATCGGCGACGGCCAGCGCAGGTTCTACATGGCCCGCCGTGCCACCGCCGGCGAGCACCACACTCCTCAGCATCGTCCACGACGATGACACACCCCAATAGTGGATCACCCCCCGGGTACCGTCACCACCCGTGTCAGGCCCTTGTCAGGCCCTCGACCCGAGGGCGGTGATCGCGGCGTCGGCCAGCCGGCGGGCGGCGAGCTCAAGGCGTTCCGGGGAACTGCCCGCAAACGACATCCGCATGGTCGCGGGGTCGGGATTGTGCACGGCGAACTGCGGGCCGGACACATAGGTCACCCCGCGGCGGACCGCGGCGTCGAGCAGGTCGTCCGCAGACAGGCCCGGCGCGACGACGCGCCCCCAGACGAACAGCCCACCGGCCGGGTCGTTGACCTCGACGACCCCGGCCAGATGTTCGCCGACGGCGGCGCGCAGGGCGCCGCACCGCCGCCCGTAGACGACCGGCAACGTCGCCAGGTGCGCGTCGTACCAGCCCGCCCGGCCCAGAAGCTCGATCAGGGCGTACTGCATCAGCGTCGAGGTGTGCAGGTCCGACCAGCGCTTCGCGCGGCCCACCGCGTCGGCGAGCGCGCTCGGCACCACCACCCATCCGACCCGGAGTCCCGGTCCGAGCGTCTTGGAGAATGACCCGATGGTGACAATGCGATCACTGTAGGCTGCGATCGGTGGCACAGGATTGCCCCGAAAGCGCAGCGCCGGGTACGGCTCGTCCTCGGCCACCACGAACCCGTACCGCTCGGCCAGGTCCGCGAGTTCGCGGCGCCGGACATCGGTGAGCGTGGCGCCAGTCGGATTGTGAAAGGTCGCGACCGTGTAGACGAGCTTGGGACGCTGCCCGCCGGCCAGTCGTTCGGCGAGCGCGCCGACGTCCAGACCGTCGGCGTCGACCGGGATCGCCAGAAACTCCGGCTGGTACATCTCCAGACAGTGCAGCGAGCCTGGGAAGACCGGCTCGTCGATGGCCACGAGATCGCCGGGGTCCAGCAGCGTACGGGCGATGACATCCAGGCCCTGCAGCCCACCAGTGGTCACCACGACCTGGCTCGGGTCAACCAGGCGCCCACGGTCGGCCGACGCCCGGTCTGCGATCCAGGCGCGCAGCGCGGGAAGACCTTCGGCTGCCGAGTACTGCAGCGCGGCCGTTGCCAGCTTCGAGGTCGACACCTGGCGCACGGCCTCGCCGATCTCCGCGGCGGGCAGCGTCTCGCCGGCCGGCAGCCCACCGGCGAGCGAGATGACGTCGCCGACCTCACCGAGTCGCAGTGGGTCACGCATCACCCACGTTCCGAGCTCACCCATCCGGCGGGCGAGCGGAACCGGTCCCGGCAGGATCGCCTCAACCGACTCGCTGTCGCTCATAGCCTTCCACCCCCCTTGGCCCACCACCCCACGATCAAAAACCCAGGCCTCCGGGCGTGCGAAAAAAACCATGATCACACGCCCTTTGGCCCATCAGGCCGCAGTTCGTGGGAAGGTACCCCATCGGTTCCAGGCTGCGACAACAGCACGGGCTTCTCCGCGCCCGGCGGGGCCGCGTTCAACAGTGGGTCAACGGCGTGCGGCTGCGGACATCCCGTCGGTGATGTCGCCACCGCCACCGGGACCACCGCCACCACCAGCGTTGCGTCCGCCACCACCACCACGGTTACCACGACGGCGCTCACCCGATCCGCCCCGGGCAGCCCGCGTGCGGGATCGGAACCGGCGCCCACCACCGGAGCTGGCCTCCCGTGCCTCCCGGGCCTCGCGTCGGGCCGCCGCCCTGGCGCCGAGCATTGCCGCCGCCGCGGGTTCGTGCCGGGCGAACGACAGCAGCATCCCGACCGTGAGCATCGTGGGAACCAGCGCGGAACCCCCGAAGGAGACCAGCGGCAGCGGGATGCCGGTAATCGGGAGCAGCCCCACCACGGCACCCATGTTGATCATTGCCTGGCCGAGCAGCCACCCGGTGGCGGAGGCGGCGGCGAGCTGAACGAACGGGTCCGCCGTACGGTGGGCGACCCGGATGCCGGCGAACCCGAGAACGGCGAACAGGATGACGACGACCAGCGTGCCGAGCAGGCCGAGCTCCTCACCGATGATGGCCAGGATGAAGTCGGTGTGGGCGTTGGGCAGCAACCCCGGCCATTTTTCCCGGGACGCGCCGAGGCCCTCGCCCCACCAGCCGCCGGAGGCCAGCGCGTACAGGCCCTGGACCGCCTGGAAGCCGGTGTTGTGGGCGTCGGCGAACGGGTCCCGGTAGGACAGCAACCGTTCGAAGCGGTACGGCTCCCGGATGGCCAGGACGGTGCCGGCCAGCAGAATTACACCGCTGATCGACCCGAACACCCGCAGTGGGGTCCCGACCACCCACAAAAGGGTCAGCAGGACCACGAGCACCACGATCGTGGTCCCCATGTCCGGCTCCAGCATGATCATAATGGAGATCAGGAGTGCTCCGGGGACGAGCGGAACCAGCAGGTGCTTCCAGTTCCCCAGCAGCTTGCGTTTGCGCACCAGCAGATCCGCGCCCCAGAGCACGAGGCCGAGCTTGGCGATCTCACTGGGCTGCAGCGTGTACGGCCCCAGTTCGATCCACCGCTGGGCACCGTTGATCGACTTTCCGAACTGCGGAGTCAGCACGACCACCAGCAGGACCAAAGAGACGATCATGACCGGATACGCCAGCACCCGGAAAACCCGCACGGGCAGCCGGCTGGCCAGGACCAGCAACGGCAGGCCGATGCCGACCCAGGTGGCCTGTCGCGCGAACACCGCGTAGGACGAACCCAGTTCGTCGAACGACCGCACGCTGGATGCCGACAGCACCATCACCAGCCCGAGCAGCAACAGCAGGCCGGCCGAAGAGAGCAGCAGGTAATAGGAGGCCAGCGGCCGGGCGAGTACGGGTACCCGGGTGTCGTCGGCCCCGTGCCCACCCGGCTCGTGCCCACCCGGCTCGTGCCCACCCGGCTCGTGCCCACCCGGCTCGTGCCCACCCGGCTCGGGTCCGCCGCGCGCGGGCGCCTCCCCCCCGGTCACCACGTCCCACTCCCCTGCTCGTCACGCCTCTACTCGTCAAGGAACACCCATGGAACACGCACACCGAGGCCACCGTCGTGCTCGCACCGCTCACCCGGGGACGCGGTTATGGTCCCCGCACCGAATAGTCCACGCCGCCAGCCTGTTGGGCGCCGACCATCGCGGGTGTGTCGGGCACGAGCCTGCCCGACTGCGGTCCCCGGCCGGCTAAGTGGTCGGCAATACGGAGTCGGATGCCAACGTACGGTATCAGACCGGTAATTATCGCCGCAGCAGGCCCCTGACGAGGTTCTCGGACGAGACTGAACCATGTCGCGAAACCAGGTGGTCCAGACGCTGCAAGACGCGGTCGGTGACGCCCGTGTGCTGACCGACCCGGAGGTCATGGCCGGCTACGTCCGGGACTGGACCGGACGATTCGTCGGGCGGACGTGCGCTGTCGTGCGTCCGGTGGACACCGCGCAGGTGGCTGCCATCGTCGAGGCCTGCGCACACCTTGAGGTTGCGCTGGTGCCACAGGGGGGCAATACCGGGCTGGTCGGCGGCGGCGTCC
The DNA here is from genome assembly GCF_963555845.1 of Protofrankia sp. Cas8. Lineage (NCBI taxonomy): Bacteria > Bacillati > Actinomycetota > Actinomycetes > Frankiales > Frankiaceae > Protofrankia > Protofrankia sp. Cas8. Next base: position 8,924 of record NZ_CAUVXI010000195.1, read on the forward strand.
CGACCCGCGGGGAGGTCGTGCTCAGTCTGCGCGGGCTCGGCGAGCCCCTGTGGATCGACGCCGCCGCCGGCCAGGCCACGGTCGGTGCTGGCGTACCGGTCGGTGTACTGCGCGCGGCGGCGTCCGCGGCGGGCCTGGCCTACGGTGTGGACCTTGCCAGCCGTGACTCCGCCACGATCGGCGGCACCGTTGCCACGAACGCCGGTGGCCTGCGGGTACTGCAGTACGGGGACACCAGGGCACAGCTGCTCGGAGTGGAAGCGGTGCTCGGCGACGGCAGCGTGGTCTCCCATCTCACCGGGCTGTCCAGGGACAACACCGGCTATCACCTGCCGTCGTTGCTCGCCGGCAGCGAAGGTACCCTCGGTGTCGTCACCGCGGTGCGGGTCCGGCTTGTGCCGGCCACCCGGGCACGGGCGGTGGGTCTGCTGGGGCTCGCATCCGTGCCCGACGCGGTCACGGTGGCATCCCTGCTGCGCAACAGTCTGCCCGGGCTGGCCGCGGCCGAACTCATGCTGACCGCAGGTCTTGATCTTGTTGCGGAAACCTGCGCTCTGCCCCGACCGCTGCGTGGGACGCACCCGGCCTACCTCCTCGTCGAGGTCGGCGGGGACACCGCCGACGGGGAGACACCGCTCAACACGTTGGCGGAGGCGGTCGCCGGTCTGGCGGGCGTCAGGGACGCCTCGCTCGCCGGTGACCAACGTGGCTGCCAGGCGCTGTGGTCCTACCGGGAACGGCACCCCGAGTCGATCAACACCCTTGGGACGCCGGTGAAGATGGACGTCACCCTGCCCCTCGCCGGCCTTCCCACGTTCATCGATGCCGTACCCGCCACCGTCACAGCCATCGCGCCGCAGGCGAGGACATGGCTGTTCGGGCATGTCGCCGAGGGCAACGTGCATGTCAATGTGACCGGCGCGGAAACCGCCGGGGAAACCGCCGGGGAACGGGTCGAGGACGGCGTGTTCCGGCTCGTCGCCGCCAGCGGTGGCAGCATCAGCACCGAGCACGGGATCGGTACGGCGAAACGACGCTGGCTCCCACTCAACCGCTCACCGGTCGAAATCGCCATGTTTCGGCGGATCAAGCAGGCCCTCGACCCGGTAGGCATTCTCAACCCGAACGTTCTGATCCCTCCGGACACGCTGTGACCACGACAGCCACCTATGACCACCTACTGTGACTGCACGCTGGTACGGCAGGTGTGCATGGCGAGCGCGAAGGCGGCGCCACGCTCGCGGTAGTCGCGAAAACGTCCGAAGCTCGGCGCCGCGGGCGACAGCAGGACGACGCCGTCGGGTCGTGCCCACCGGAACCCCTCGACCACAGCGGCGGCGAGGTCGGGCGTGTCCACCGTCGTGACATGTGGGCCGGCGCCGGCCTCGGTGACCTGACGGTGGATGTCGGGGCCGTTGTCCGGCACGGTGAGAACGAGCGTGTCCAGCATGCGGGTACGTAGACCGACAGCCAACGGCCGGTAGTCGATGCCACGGCTCTGACCGCCCACGACCACGGCGATTCTGCGGTCGCCGAAGGCCTCGACGGCGGCGAGTGTCGGCAGCACGTTGG
>NZ_CAUVXI010000196.1:0-10468 GCF_963555845.1 Protofrankia sp. Cas8
GTGAGGACCTTGGGGAAGTCGAAGCTGTTGTCCGGGCGGACGAACGAACGGGGGTTGGCGGTGACGCTCTCCTGGACGCTGGCGGACAGGACGCGGACGATGACCTCGCGGTAGATCGGGTTGGCGACCCGGACCGGGGCGTTCACGTCGATCAGGCCAAGGTCGCGGACATAGCTCAGGTCGTCGTTGTAGGGGTCCAGGGGCAGGAGGTCGCCGCCGATCACGGGGCTGAGGATGCGTTGGACCCGAGGTTCGGCGAGCCGCGCGGCGAGCGAGTCCAGATGGGTCGCCCGAGCCAGGATCAACCGCTCCTTCGCCTCCTCCAGATGCCCGTTTGTGATCATTTTGTCACCTGGCACCTGAAGCTTCTCGACGACCTCCCTGGCAAGGGCGTTGACCAGCCAGGGCTGGCCGCCGGTCAGCTCGTAGGCGTACTCGACGGCACCCGGGGCGAACCGCTGCCCGGTATCCGCGGTGTGCTGGCCGTAGAGTTCGGCGACTTCCTCGGCCGTGAAATCGCCCAGCCGCAGCGATTCCAGTTTGATGTTGAAAGGGCTCGACGTGCCCAGCCGGGACGGGTCGCCGCCGGATGCTGCTTTGTAATCACGGACGTCTCGTAGGCCGCAGAGGGCCACCGACCAGGGAAAATCTCTGTTTTCGCGCTCGGGAAAGCCAGCGCGCAGCTGTCGGAGCACGTTGACAAGGCTCTGCCCACGAAGAGCGTCGATCTCGTCAAAAAACAGCACTAATGGACGCGGACATGCCCGCGCCCACGCGCGGAGCGCTCCTTGGAGAAGGGACGCATCGGACTCGACGGGCCAGGCCGGCGGGCGTAGCTCCGGCGGAAGATGGTCCTCAGCGTTGAAACGGATCTGGGTGAGGATGGCTCGGCTCGCCGCCCCGTAGTCCTCCCCGGCGGTCGCACCCACCTCGCAGGAGAAGTACAGCGCGGCGTACCGGCCCTGTGCGGTCAGTTCTCGCGCGAGTGCCCGCAATGCCGTCGTCTTGCCCGTCTGCCGGGGCGCGTGCACGACGAAGTACGCCTGCTGATCGACAAGTCCAGGCCCCTGCGGCAGCCGTTCCAGCGCCGGGATCATGTAATGCTGCGCTGGCACGCACGGACCAGCCGTGTTGAACCGGCGACTCATCGATCGTCCCCTTCGCGGGCCGGCAGGCAGCGGTTGCTCCGTGACCACCCTACGCGTGATCGACGATCTAGCCATGAGGTGACCATGATGGTGACCTGAGCGGCGGCATCAGTCGGCATCCCGGTCATGATCCCCGGTAGAGATCGTCGAGGCCGACCAGGACGACGGCGGTGTCCTGCGCGGCGAGTCTCCGGAGTTCCGCGCTGAACCCGGCGCCGCTGTAGCAGGCAAGTTTGGCGCTCTGGGCGCCGAGGCGTCCTTGCGCGACGAGCAGGGCGCGGATCCGACGGAGTCGGGCGAGATGGCCCACACCCATGGTCTCGCCCCACTTCGCCTCCCCGATCGCGATCAGTGGTGCGTGATTGTCGTCGTCGAGACCGAAAGTGACGACGTCCAGTTCGTGGCTGGCCTTGTTGGCCGGGTCGTTGACGGTTCCCGCGCCGACGCGGTTGGGGTAGTCACCGAAGCGCTCGGTCGGTGCCAGATGGCGGGTCCAGTGGCGGCAGATGTGTTCGAAGTGTGGGCCCAGGACGTTGCCGACGAACCTGCGCTGGCTGCGTTGCCACAGCCCGGTGGCGTCGCGGGTGTGCTCAAGATCGGACCAGATCGGGCGCATCACCGCGTGGTAGAAGGTCAGGAGCGGCTCGGCGATCCGGAAGTTGGTCCGGTTGTTCCTGAAGACGTCGGGTTCACGGGTGATCATGCCGCAGTCTTCGAGGACGGTCAGTGGATGGGCGAGGTCACCGGATTTGCGGCCCAGGTAGGAGGCGATGCCGCCGCGGCTGCTGTTGCCGGCCGCGATCGCCGCGAGCACCGAATGGTACAGACCGGTGTCGCGCAGGTCCGGCTCGTCGGCGAGTAGATACCGGGCCTCACGGAACAGCGGGCTGGTGGGGGAGAGCACGGTGCGGGTGACCCAGGGGTCGAAGTCGTCGGGGCCCGTGGGCACGTCGTCGCGGGCGAATTCCCGGCGGTAGGCCGGGGTGCCCCCGACGATCGCGTTGACCTTGAGGGCGGTGACCGGATCGTCGATTCCCCAGAACTCCGCGGCGAGGCGGTGGTCCAGGGTCGGTACGATGAGCTCGAGGCCGGCACGTCCGCGTAGTGGCGCGTTGCCCCCGAGTAGTCGGCCCATGAAGGACATGGCTGATCCGCACAGCAGGAGACGGGTGCGGCTGGTGTCCCGTTCCGCGCGCAGTGGGGCGAGTGCGTTCTGGATGACGGAGGGCAGGCTCGGGTTGGCCTTGGCCAGGTATGGGAACTCGTCGATGACGACGGGGACGCAGCGGTCGCGGCCGAGTGCGAGCAGGGCGTCGACGACCGAGTGCCAGGTGTCGAAGACCAGTGGGGCCGGGGTGGCGAGGTGGTCGGCGAGATCGGCGCCGATCCGGCGCAGCGATTCGCCGTCGGCGGCTTCGTCGGCGGCGAAGTAGAAGCCGCCGGTCGCCTGGCACAGCGCCCGCAGGAGGAAGGTCTTGCCTTGGCGTCGGCGCCCGGACACAACACCGAGCGTGGCCCCGTCGCCGGGATCGGTGGCGAAAGCGGTGAGCGCGGTCCACTCGTACTCCCGGTCGAACATGTCGCTCGGCCTGCGCAGCACCTGCATCTTCATGATCACCCCGTCTTCACGCCTCGCAGAACCGTACCTATGATAACTACGCCTATGACGGATTCTGCTCTGGTGGCGGTGCGTGCTGTCGCGAGTCATGCTCGTGCCCGTTGAGGAGTCGATCCTCGCCTCTGCCGCGGTCCTGACCGATCCATTGCTGCGCTCGTTGGACGCCATTCATCTCGCGACGGCGCTCCGGCTCGACGCGCCGTCGCTCGTCCTCGTCACCTATGACAAGCGCCTGTCCGCCGCCGCGAGCCAGCAAGGTCTGGCCGTTGCCGCGCCTGGCTGAGGCGAGTCTATGCAGGACCGACGATGTGCTGTTGTCCTCATCGGCGAGTAGATACCGGGCCTCGCCGAACAGCGGGCTGGTGTCCCGTTCCGCGCGCAGTGGCGCGAGCGCGGGGTAGTAGATCTGGCCGCGGGAATCACATCAACAAGGGTGTTCAACCCGTCATCTCGCTGGCCGCATCCTTTGCTCGCGGCAGGCCGCCAATAACGCATCGCCCCGCAAGCCGTATGACCGGCACGGTGGCGCCGCTGGCCGCTCCCGAGACTCCGATCACTGCCTTCGACGCGCCACGAGAGCTCCTAGCGTATCCTATAGGATACGCCAGAATGTGGGGGAGGGACGCCGAGTGAAGACCACGGGCCGCCTGATCGAACAGGCCCGGCTGGAGGCAGGGCTCTCGGGGGCCGAACTGGCCCGGCGTGCAGGGACTTCCCGGCCAACCCTGGCCGCCTACGAGCACGGAACGAAGTCGCCAACGCTCGATACCGCGGCACGTCTGCTGGCCGCCGCAGGCTTCCGGTTCGACGTCGTCCCGGTGCCCTCCTTCGTCGACCTGACCGACGAGCGTGGCCGGCCCTTCTCCGTGCCCGACCGCCTGCCGCGGCTGCCGGCAGGCCAGGCACTGGCGCGGGTGCGGCTGCCGGTCCATCTCAACTGGTCTGACCCCGACCGGGTCTATGACCTCTCGGACCGCCGGCAGCGTCATCGGGTGTACGAGATCGTCCTACGGGAGGGTCTGCCCGCGGACCTCCTCACCTATGTCGATGGCGCCCTGCTGGTGGATGCCTGGCCGGACCTGGTCCTGCCGGCGGCCGTTCGGCGGGCCTGGGAACAGATCGTCTTCGCGTGATCACATCCTTCCAACGATCCGTGGCCGCAATGTTCTTCAGCCTCGACGAAAGCGCCGGTTTCGCGGTCGCGGGTGGCGCGGCGCTCATTGCCAGAGCCCTCGTGGACAGATCGACGCAAGATGTCGATCTTTTTTCCGGAGCCCCGCCGGTCGTCCCGATCCCTGACGTGGTGAGGGCATTCACCCGGGCCGCGGTCGCCGAGGGATGGCTGGTCCGGCAGCTGCGCCTGTCGGACAGCTTCGCCCGCCTCGCGGTCGAGGCTGACGGAGAGGTGACCGTGGTGGATCTCGGCCCCCGGCCCCCGGCCCCGGCCCCGGCAGACGGCGGGCAACGAGGCCGCGAGCTGATTCGGCAGCTGGGCATCAGGCTGGCGGTTGCCGTGGCGCCGAGGTCCCAGCAGGCCTCGCGGGCGGCGGCGTCGGCCTCGCCGATCACGGTGAGCGGGCCGCGCGGGCGAGCGTCGGTCGTACCCAGGGACGCTGCCCGACTTTCGGTTATCCACGTAGCAAGGTGATTCGGCGGCCAGCGGGGCTTGTGGTCGTCGTGATGGCGGTGCGCTCGTCGATGGCGGGGGCAGCGGGGCGCTGGTCGAAGATGGCGAGGGTGCCGGTGTCGAGCTGGAGACGATCGAGGTAGCGGTCAAGCTGCTTGAGGCCCTGGCGAAGCGGGTCCGCCTTGGTCGGACGCCAGGTCTTGATCTCCAACGCCTCACGCTGGACGCGGCGGGAGCCATCGGGAGTCGTGTAGGGCCAGCGGATATGCAGGTCGATACGGCTCGAACCGACCGCGTACTCACGCTCGACAAACCCACCGCCGTTCACAACGCGCTGGAGGTAGCCCATGAGGATCAGCTGGGGGGCCGCCTCGTGGTAAAAGCCTGTCTTGATAAGAAAGTCACCGTTCTCCATCCACCAGTCCGCGAACTCGTCGAGCACCTTGGGGAAATCGAAGCCGCCGTCCGAGCGGACGAACGAGCGGGGGTCGGCGGTGACGCTCTCCTGGATGCTTGACGACAGAACCCGGGCGATGACCTCCCGGTAGATCGGGTTCGCGACGCGGACAGGAGCCATGGGGGCGATCAGGCCGAGGTCACGAACGTAGACGAGGTCATCGTCATAGGGCTCAAGAGTGAGCAGGTCACCGGCTAGCAGCGGACCGACAACCCGCCGCACCCGCGGCTCGGCGAGCCTGGCCGCAAGCGAGTCCAGGTGGGTGGCCCGGGCGAGGATAAGCCGCTCCTTCGCCGCCTCGAGGTGATCGACGGTGATCGGTTCGGGCGCGGGCACAACTAGTTTCTCGACGACCTCACGGGCGAGCGCGTTCACCAGCCAGGGCTGGCCGCCGGTCAGCTCGTAGGCGTGCTCGACGGCGCCCGGGGCGAACTGCTGCCCGGTATCGGTGGTGTGCTGGCCGTAAAGCTCGGCGACCTCGTCCGGCGTGAAGTCCCCAAGACGAAGGGACTCCAGTTTGACATTGAAGGGGCTTGCGGTCCCGAGACGGGTGGCATTACTACCGGACATGATCTTATAGTCGCGGATGTCACGCAGACCGCAGAGGGTCACCGACCAGGGAAAGTCCCCGGTCTCGCGCTCGGGAAAGCCAGCCCGCAGCTGGCGGAGCACGCTGATCAGACTCTCGCCGCGTACCGCGTCGATCTCGTCGAAGAAGAGCACCAGTGGACGTGGGCAGACCCGCGACCACAGGGTGAGTGCCTCACGCAGAAGCGAGGCATCCGGCGCCCCGGGCCAGACCGGTGGTTGGAGGGCTGCCGGCAGCGCGGTGATCGCGCGGGTGCGGATCTCTTGCAGGATGGCGTGCTGCGCCTGCGCGTAGTCGTCTCCGGCGGCCTGCGCGGCCTCACACGTGAAGTGCAGAGCCGCATACTGCCCACCGGCGGTCAGCTCGCTGGCAAGCGCGCGCAGCGCCGTCGTCTTCCCCGTCTGCCGAGGGGCGTGCACCACGAAATACGCCCGCTGGTCAACGAGCCCCGGCCCCTCTGGCAGTCGCTCCAGAGCCGGGATCATGTAATGGGTCGCGGGCACACACGGACCGGCCGTGTTGAACCGGCGAGGCATCGATCCTCCCTCCGCGGACCTGCCAGCAGGGTTGCTCCGTGACCACCCTACGCGTGATCGACGATCTAGCTGGGGCTCGATGCCGACACACCTCGGCTTTGGCTTCGTGGGGAGGTTGCCAGGATCGGTCCCGCAGCTGGGTCACGTGCCGGCGCCCCACACCAGCCGAGGCACACTCTGCCGCAAAGGCTGCACCCCACCGGGATTACCCTGCATGCCCGGACCGCTACGTTACGCACATATCAGGTCCAGGGTTCGCGCTACTTCTGGTCGAAGAAATGTTTGAGCGCGCCGGACATGTACCCGATGTTCACCGGGGTACCCATGTTCACCGGGGTACCCAGCAGGTAGGCGTCCGCGGTCAGCACGTCCACGGTGGACGCGACGAGCGCGGGCCGGGTGACGACGTCCACTCCCTCGATCGCGTCGTCGGTGGCACCGGCGCGTACCGCTGCTGCGCTCGTTGGACGCCATTCATCTCGCAACAGCACTCCGGCTCGACGCACCGTCGCTCGTCCTCGTCACCTATGACAAGCGCCTGGCCGCCGCCGCGAGCCAGGAAGGTCTGGCCGTTGCCGCGCCTGGCTGAGGCGAGTCCGTAGTGCCGTGTGCCAGGATCGGCCGGTCGTGCTACGAGGCACGTAGCATCGTCGCATGTTGTTTCGCGTTCCTGAGATCGACGCGGCCGATGAGCGAGTGCTCGGCGAGCTCGAACGGTTCCGCATGGATCTGCGCCACCATGTCGCTGAACCGAGGCGCTGGCTCGGGCAGTTGCGGCGGAGTCTCATCGCAGGGGCGATCAGGGGCTCCAACACGATTGAGGGCTACACGGTTGGCGTCGCTGAGGCCGAGGCGGTGGCCGAAGGCGAGGAGATGCCGACAGCTCACGACCGGCAGACCCGCGCGGCGATCGCCGGCTACGCGGACGTGCTGACCTACGTGCAGCAGGCAGCCCGGTTCGAGGTGTTCACCTACCATCCGATGCTGCTGTCGGTGCTGCACTTCACGATGGTGCGCAGTGAGTTGGAACGGTCACCCGGCCGGTACCGGCTGGGGCCGATCTGGGTTGCCGGCTCGCCGGACAACCCTCCCGTGTACCTGGGGCCGGATGCGGCATGTCTACCGGATCTGATGGATGAGCTGTGTGGTTGGCTCCAGAACAGTGATCGCGATGCGCCGTCCCTCGTCCGCGCGGCGATGGCCCATCTGAACCTGGTCAGCATCCATCCCTGGCGGGACGGCAACGGACGGATGTCGCGCTGCCTGCACACGCTCGTGCTGGCCCGGGAACTGATCCTGGCGCCTGAGTTCTCCAGCATCGAGGAATGGCTGGGGTCGTCGCCGTACAACACCGCGATGTATTACGCGGCGCTGGGCGAGGCGCAGGGGGGCAGTTACCAGCCGAACCGGGATGCCCACGGCTGGGTGCGGTTCTGCCTGCGAGCACATCATCTCCAGGCGCAGCTGGTCGAGCGGCGGCTCGAGATCGCGGCGGAGATCTGGCAGGTTCTCGCCGGCCAGGTTGCCGCCGCCGGTCTGGGGGAGCGGACGGTCGCCGCGCTGTACGCAGGCATTCGTCCGGGCGGGGTGCGGCGCGGTACCTATGCTCGGGACGAGGGGCTGACTCGCGATCAGGCCATCCGTGACCTGGCGGGCCTGAAGAAGGCCGGGTTGATCGAAGAGGTCGGGCACGGCCGGACGCAGCACTATGTCGCATCCGGCCCGGCGGCGCAGGCGCAGCGGTCGGTCCGCGGTGCGCACGCGGATCGACCGCTGCGCGACCCGTACGGCGACCGGCAAGACTGAACCCGTGTCGGCGCCCTTCCCCGATTAGGCTCGTGATCGTGTCTGCCCAGGGGTTGCTCGTCGGCGTGTCCCGGAGGCCATTCACGTTGCCGCGCACTTTCGGGGGCCACTGTCTGTGGCCACGTGAGCTTGGACCTTCAAGGCTCGCTGGACATCATGCTCACGTACGACAAACTTCTCATAGCGGCGGCCCGTGCCGCAGGTCTGCCGGTAGCGTCCCCCGGCGCGACGTATTGACTGTACCGCCGTGACGAGTGGAAGGTTGACATCCCAGAAAGCCACAAATCGGACGCAAAATATACGCCTACCTTCCACTCGTCTGACGTGGCAGGCGGCGTGGAGCTCGTCGGGGCGCGGCGTTCGGATGTCGGGGCCGGCTCTGGGCCGGCTCTGGGCCGGGTGGCTCCCGGGTGCCGCACTCGGAGGTCGAACGCGGACGGGTCGATGGTGTGCTATCCGGCGTAGGCAGCGGCTGAGGGTGAGGAGATGCCGACACCTGACGACCGGCAGCACCTACCTGGGCCGGCTAGTCGAACTGGATGGCGGGTTTTTGGTCGGTGCCGCCGTTCGCACGCTCGACGACCTGTTCGGCGGTCAGCGGGCTCTTGGGATGGTGGCTCAGGCACAGAGGCGTCTGCACCTTCCGGAAGGCGAACCCGTCACCCGCGGCGTAGAACTGGCCGATCTTAAGACGGCCGATGTCCGGCGCGTCGCCACCCTTGACCTTGGCCATGGCCTGGGCGGCGGCGATCTGGACCGGACTGTTCAGCAGGCCGAAGAACTGAGTGGCGGCATTGCCCGGGATCTGATTGTGCAGCCCTTTGGGAGCCTGCGTCGCGAAGACGAGCCCGAGCCCGTACTTGCGTGCCTGCGACGCCAGCGCCACGGTGCTCGTCGTGCAGGCCGTCATCCCGCCGGACGGCGCGAAGGTCTGGGCCTCGTCCATCACGAACAACCCGCCCAGCGGCCGGTCGCCGGCCGGGTTCTTCTTGACCCAGGCGAACAGTGCCATCTGCAGCTGGTTGACGAAACTCTGCCGCTGCTCGTCACCGGGAAGGCCCACGAGGCTGATCACCGACACCCGGGCACGCTTCCCGGCGGGTGGTGTCAACAGCAGGCTCGGATCGACGGGCTCGCCCCGGCCGCCGAACAGCGGGTCGATCACCATCGCGGCCTTCAGCGCCTGCGCCATCCCCGCGGCGATTTTTCCGGCGTCATCGAGGGAGCTCACGCCGTCCGGGATGTCGGACAGGAGCTCGAGAAACGAGGCAAGGGTGGACCGACCGCGGCGGGCGAAGTACCGGAGCGCCTCGCACAGCACTGCCTGGCCCAGGTGCGCCTTGCTGCTGCTTCCCGCGACGTTGGCCCTGGCCGCCAGCGTGGCGGCGGCTGCGTCGATCGCGACGCCGAACTCGTCGGGATCGTCGAGGACGCTCTGGAAGTCCGGAAGAGGCTGGAAGCTCAGGGGCCGACCGCGCACCTTGCGCGGCGTCCACACCACGACATCGGTCTCGGCCAGGTACTCCTTGGCCAGCCCTGCGTCGGCGTCGGCCCAGTGCGCCGGGGGCGTCGGCCAGGCGTCGCCCAACCGGGCAAGGTCATTGTTGGGGTCGAGGACCACCGACGAAACACCGCGCAGCGCGCACTCCTCGACCAGCCGCCGGATGAGCACGGTCTTACCCGAACCGGAACCGGCGAAGATCGCGACATGCCTGCGCAGGGACTCCAGCTCGACCTGTACCGGTGTGCGGCCGTTCACGGTCAGGCCGATCGTGATCGGCGCGGTTTTTGTCGCACCAGGTTCGGGGCTTGTGCGGTCAAGTCCCGGGGTCGCGGTCGGCTTCGGGGTCGGAGCGGGAGCCGCGTCGGCGAGGACTGCGCTCAGCAGCGTCGTGTTGCTGGCCGGCTGCCGCGTAACGAGCCAGTCCCGCAGGTTGGGGCGGTTCTCGGCCAGCATCGTCTCCAGCGCGGCGAATGTCTTCAGGTCGCCGTCGTCCAGCGGGAGGGTGATGCCACCGGCCGCGGTGAACGCCTCGATCGCCTCCCGCGTGCGGGCGCCGTTGCTCCAGATGGCGTTGCGTAACAGGAACAGCCGGCGTCTGCCTCCGCCCTGATCGATGCCGGCCATCGTGCAGGCGCCGCGGATTCGGTTGAGCGCGGAGGTGGCCTGGTCACTCGTGACCGCTCGGAAGGCCCAGTGGATCTCGTCGCCGGTGTTCTCGTCGAGAGTGCGGCGCAGGCGGGCATGCAGGGCGGGTTTCGGCCCCGGCAGTGGATCCCGAGAAAAGGTGTCCCCGTTCCCGCCACGTTCGGCGATCCACGCAGTCAGGCCGGCCGCGAGCAGTCTCGGAACGAGCGAGTCCTCCGTCTCGGCGACAAGGGCGGCGGTGATGTCGGCGTTCCCACGTAGTTCGTCGAACCTGACGTCCAGCGGATTCGGATTCGGATCGATGATGGGCGGGAGCACGATGGGTGGAGGCGGCGTGCTTTCATCGCCCAGATTTTCCAGTTCCGAGAACTCGTTATTGGCCAGGCATTTCTGGACGTGGTTGTCTATGCGTTGGAGAAGTGCCCGTGGAGTATATGCCGGGGCGTCCGCGAAGGCGGATTCTTTCACCGGCCAGGTAGGATGCGGAGCCTTGAAGTATATTTTCCGGAAACGATCGGCGAAGCGCCTTTTGATGATC
>NZ_CAUVXI010000197.1:0-10409 GCF_963555845.1 Protofrankia sp. Cas8
ACGTTCTGGCACGAGCGCTCCAGCGTGCCGCTGTTCGAGGAGTTCCAGGACAGCCTGATGTTCGAGACCGACTTTCCGCACGAGGCGGGCCTCGCCCCCGGGCCGAGCAGCCCGGCGTCCTCGGCCCGCGAGACCGTGTGCCAGAACCTCGCCGGCCTGTCGCCCGAGGTGCTGCACAAGGTCGTCTTCGCCAACGCGGCCTCGCTGTACGGCCTCGAGCCGCCGGACGCGTCGTGAGCGTACAGGCCAACGTGCAGGCAAGCCCGCAGGCAAGCCCGCAGGCCAGGACGCGTCGAGCCGAACGTTCGGGGGCGGCCCGCGCCGCGATGCTCGATACGGCGATCGGGCTGCTCGCCACCAGGGGCTACTCCGGCATGAAGCTCGCTGACGTCAGCCGCGGCTCGGGCTACAGCTACGGCCTCGCTCCGTTCCACTTCGAGTCGAAGGCCGGCCTGCTGAGGGCGATCCAGGAGGAGATCGACGCGAGCTACACGGATCACATGGCCGCCGCCTGCGATCCCGACATCCCAGGCCGCGAGTTCGTGGACCGGTGGGTCACCGCGACGTTCGCGTTCGCGAAGGGCCACCCCGCGCACTGGCGAGCCAGCGTCGTGATCCTCGTCGAGTCGGTCCTCGGCGTTCCCGACGTCGCCGTCGAACACTCGCGGTTCGCGTCGCGGAATATCGAGACGCTGCGGACCGCGTTCGAGCGTGGCCGGCGCGACGGAAGCATCCCGGCCTCCGTCGATCCCCCGGCGGCGGCGGCGACCGTCGCGGCGCTGATGAAGGGCATCAACTTCGAGTGGTTCGGCGACCCGACGGTCGATCTCGACGCGAGCTGCCGGCTGGTGCTCGACGTCGTCCGGCAAGTGCTGCGGCCGTGATGTCGAGCTTTCGCGGCCGCGCCCGCCAGTGGCTCGCCGTCGAGGCCCCCCGACGTGGATGGATCCCGTCGGAGGCCGTCGCCGCCGACGAGCTGGCCCGCAGTCGCGACTGCCAGCAGGCGCTGTGCGCAGCCGGGTTCGGGGCCATCACCTACCCGGCCGAATACGGCGGAGCGGGCCTCGGCGTCCGCGAGCAGATCGAGTTCAACGAGGAAGCGACCGCGTACAGCCTCCCGCTCAGCGAGCTCGTCGTCGGGCTCGGTGTCTGCGCCCCGACCCTGCTCGCGCTCGGCACCGACCGGCAGAAGGCGAGGTACCTCCCGCCCCTGCTGCGAGCCGACGAGATCTGGTGCCAGCTGTTCTCCGAGCCCGGTGCCGGTTCCGATCTGGCCTCGCTGAGCACGCGGGCGGCCGGATCCGCAGCGTCGGGATGGACGGTCAACGGTCAGAAGGTGTGGACGTCGGGCGCGCAACACGCCGACTTCGGCTTGCTCCTGGCGCGCACCGACCCGCAGGCCGCGTCGAAGCACGCCGGTCTGACGATGTTCCTCCTCGACATGGCGGCACCGGGGATCACCGTTCGACCGCTGCGCCAGATCGACGGCACGGCGCACTTCAACGAGGTGTTCTTCGACGACGTGCACGTCCCGCCGCAGAACCTCGTCGGGACGGTCAACCGCGGCTGGGCGGCGGCGCTCGTCAGCCTCATGAGCGAGCGCGTCTCGCTCGGCACTACGCGCGCGACTGCGGGCCTGGTCCCGGACGCGGAGACGCTCATCGCCGCGGCGCGTCGCCGCGGCGTCGCCACCGATCCGGTGCTGCGCGCCGAGCTCGTCGACATCGTGATCCGCGAGCGGGTGCTCGCCTACGTGGGAAAGCGCATCAACGCCGCGGTGCTTGCCGGCCGCGAGCCGGGGCCGGAAGGGTCCATCGCCAAGTTGCTCGACAGCGACCTGCTGCGGCGGGCCGCCACGGTCGGGGCGCGCATCCACGGGCCGGCGACGACGGCCTGGGACCCGGCCAACGCCGGCGACAGCACATGGAGCCGCGCGGTGCTCTTCGCGCCGGGTATGCGCATCGCCGGCGGTACCGACGAGATCCAGAAGAACACGCTCGCCGAACGCACGCTCGGCCTGCCCCGCTGAGGAGGAACGGGTGGACGAAGAGTTAAAAGGTCGCGTCGCTCTCGTGACGGCGGCCGCCGGTCGCGGATGCGGGCAGGCGATCGCCCGGCGGCTTGCGGCCAGCGGCGCGACCGTCGTAGTGACGGACATCCACGAGCGTCGCGCGGCCGAGGTGGCGGCGCAGATGGCCGCCGACTACCCGGCCGCGACGGTCGTCGGCATGCCGCTGGACGCCGGCGACTGGGGTCGGATCGACGCCGTCGTCGATGCCGTTAACAACGAGCTTGGTCCGATCCAGATCCTCGTCAACAACGCCACGATCAACGTGCGAGGCGCGATCTTCGACTACGACCCGGAGGACTGGCTCTGGTGTCTTCGCGTGAACCTGTCCGGGGCGTGGTATCTCTGCCGCCAAGTTATGCCGATCATGCGTGGCGCGGGTGGGGGCAGCATCGTCAACACGAGCAGCTACGCCCCCGACGTCGGCGGTGACGGTTTGGAGTCGCCCTACGCGATTACGAAGGGCGGGCTCAACGCGCTCACGAGGTGCATGGCCGTCGAGGGCGCGCCGCACGACATCCGAGTCAACACGGTGAGCATGGGCGTCGTCGTCGGCACCAAGTTCATGGACGACAACCCGGAGATCCTCGACTTCGCCAGCCCGCCGATGCGGACACCGGTCGGCGTCGATGACATCGCCGAGGCGACGGCGTTCCTCGCGTCGGACCGCGCTCGCCACATCACCGGTGAGATCCTCAACGTCGCCGCCGGCGCCTACATGCGGAACTGAGGCATTCGATGCGCGCGTTGACCCCAACCTTCCATTCTGACCGCTGGGTCCCTCCCCCCGACCTCGTCGGCGGCTATCGCGTGGCTCAGCTCGCTGCCGTCCTCGGCGTCGGCGACCGCAGCGAGTTCCCGGCCCGCGCCGCGGCCGATCCCGAATGGTTCTACCCGGCCGCGCTCGACTTCCTTGGCGCGGAGTGGCTGCGGCCGTGGACGTCGCTGTGCGACGAGTCAGACGGCGCACCGTTCGGCCACTGGTTCGTCGGCGGTGGCACGAACGTGTCCTGGCTGGCGTGCGAGCGGTGGGTGGACCGCCTCATCGGGCCGGCCGTCATCTGGGAAGGCGACGGCGGGGAGTCGCGGGAGTTGAGCTTCGCCGAGTTGGCGAGTGCGGTGCGTCGGGCGTCCACCGGGTTCCGTGAGTTGGGTGTCGGCCGCGGCGATGTCGTTGCCATGCACCTGCCGATGGTCCCGGAAGCGATCGTGACCATGCTCGCCGTTGCCCGTCTCGGTGCGATCGTCGCGCCGGCGTTCTCGGGCTACGGACCGGCGCCACTGGCCGAGCGCTTGCAGCTCGCGGAGGCTCGAGTGCTCGTAACGGCCGACGGCATGATGCGACGCGGGCGCCCGAGCATGATGCTCGAAACGGCGCTGACCGCCGCCGAGACGGCGAACGTCGAGACGGTGGTCGTCGTGTCTCGCCTCGGCGAGACGCTGCCGCCGCATCCGGCGATCGTGCGGTGGAAGACCGTGGCCGACGCCGCCGAAGCAGGCGAGGTCGAGACGTTCGACGCCGAGACGCCGTGGTTGCTCGCGTTCACGTCAGGGTCAACCGGTCGACCGAAGGGCGCACTGCACACCCACGGCGGATTGCCCTACAACCTCATGCTGGAGCTCGCTCTGACGGCGGACGTTGGGTCGGGTGACCGGTTCTCGTGGCCGAGCGACATGGGGTGGCTCGCCGGACCGATGGGCGCACTCGGGCCCTTGACCTTGGGCGCCACGGCCGTGTTGTTCGAAGGCGTCGCCGACCATCCCGAGCCGGACCGCATCTGGCGGTTCGTCGAGCGGCATGGCATCACCCAGTACGCGCTGTCGCCGACGACCGCGCGCACGCTCGCGGCCGCGGGCGAGCAGTGGGTCGCGCCGTACGACCTCCCGACGCTTCGCGTCATCCTCTCCTCGGGCGAGCCCTGGACCCTTCCCGCGTGGCGATGGCTGCATCGTCATGCCGGGCGAGGCCGCGTCCCGATCATCAACTGGTCGGGCGGCACCGAGGTGGGCGGTTGCATCGTCGCCAGCTACCCCGACGTCGCCACCTCCGCGGGTCGGTTCTCCGGTCCCGCGCTAGGCATGGCGATCGACGTCGTCGACGACGAGGGGCGCTCCGTGTCCGGCGAGCTGGGCGAGCTCGTGGTTACGAGGTCGTGGCCGGCGATGACCCGCGGCTTGTGGCGCGAGACCGATCGCTACCTCGACGCCTACTGGTCACGCCTGCCCGGCACGTGGGTCCAGGGCGATCGTGCCTTGCGCTACGCCGACGGCAGCATCGAGATCCCCGGACGGTCGGACGACGTGTTGAAGATCGCCGGCAAGCGCGTCGGGCCCGCCGAGCTCGAGTCGCTCGCCACCGAGGTCGAGGGCGTGACCGCCGCCGCGGCGATCGGCGTCGACGATCCGGTCAAGGGACAGGTGGCCGTGCTCGTGGTGCAGGCTTCGTGCGCGCCCGCCGACGAAGCACGTCTGACGGCAGGGGTCGCCGACCGGATCGCGACGGCATTCGGCAAGCCGATGCGACCGTCGGCAGTGTTGGCCGTGCCCGACCTGCCGCGGACCCGTTCGGGCAAGGTCCATCGCCGCGCCGTGCGTGCGTGGGTGACCGGGTCCGACCCGGGCGACCTGTCGAGCCTCGACAACCCGCAGGCAGAGGCGGGCGTCCGGCTCGCCGCGCTCGGGCGCGAGGACTACGACGAGTTCGCCTACGTGCGCGGTCCCGACGTGGCCGTTCGGCGTGAGGAGCTCCACGGCCCGGACGGCGAGGCGCTCAGCGCAGTGCTGTGGGGTGAGGAAAGGCCGGCGCTTCTCCTCCTGCACGGGGGTGGCCAGAACGCCCACACCTGGGACGGCGTGGCGCCGGCGCTGAAGCGCCCGCTCGTCGCGCTCGATCTGCCGGGACACGGACGGTCGTACCGTCGCGCTGATCGCGACTACTGGCCGTGGCGCAACGCTGATGTCGTCGCGGGTGCGGTGGCGCAGTTGACCGCCGAGCCGGTGGTCGTCGTCGGGATGTCGCTCGGGGGCCTGACCGGCATCCGGCTCGCCGCCCGGCGACCCGACCTCGTGCGGGCGCTCGTCGTGGTCGACGTCACGCCCAGCGTCCACGAGGTGGAGATGACGTCGCAGGAGCGTGGGGGGAGCTCCCTCATCAGCGCCGAGCCGTCGTTCGCGTCGTTCGCCGAGCTCGTCGACTCCACGGTTGCCGCCACCGGCCGACGACGCGAGTCGGTGGCGGTCGGTGCGCGTCACAACTCCTACCGTCGGGCCGATGGGCGCTGGGCGTGGCGCTACGACCGACTCCGCCTGCCCGGCGACCAACCGCTCGACTTCAGCGCGCTGTGGGCTGATCTCGAGGCGGTGCGGTGCCCGCTGATGCTCGTGCGCGGCGGCGATTCCTTTCACGTACCGGACGCCCACGCGGAGCAGGTGCGCCGATGCCAGCCCTCGGCACGTCTCGAGATCGTCAGCGGCGCCGGCCACAGCGTGCAGAGCGCCAAGCCGGCGGAGCTCGCGGCCCTCATCGAGGACTTCGCGTTCACCGGGAACATTCGATGACGACGTGCTGTGACGGCTTGGTCGTGATCGAGCTCGGTAGCGGCAGCATCGCCGGGGCGCTGTGCGGGATGCTGCTTGCCGACAACGGCGCACGCGTCCTCAAGGTCGAACCGCCCGAAGGCGATCGGTTACGCCGCGAGATGCCGTCAGGTTTCCTCGTCTGGTGCCGGGGAAAAGAGAGCGTTGTCATCGACCTGCGAACCGAGGCCGGGCGCGACGAGCTCATCGAGCTGACGCAGGGCGCCGATGTCGTGATCGACGGGTTCGCACCGGGTGTCACCGCCCGGTGGGGCATCGACGACGACGTGCTCCGGGCCCGCAATCCCCGGCTGGTGCACTGCTCGATCACCGCCTTCGGACGGTGCGGAAGCTATGCGTCGATCAAGGGATACGAGGCGGCGGTCGCCGCCAAGGCCGGCCTCTTCACGCCGGGGATCTACACCGGCCGACCGGCCGGCGACGATCCGATGTTCGTGGCCGCGCCGCTGGCCAGCGTCGGCGCCGGTCATCTCGCCTGCAGCGGCGTGCTCGCCGCGCTCACGGCCCGCGAGACCACCGGCCGCGGCCAGCACCTCGACGCGACGCTGCTCCAGGGACTCACGCCGGCCGACTACTTCGGCACGATGCACTGGCAGGTCCGGCTGCAACAGGCAAGCGAGCCGGACCGGCCACGCGCCGCGCCACCCGCCCGCCCACCGGCGCTGCTGTGCAGCAAGGACGGCCGCTGGATCAACGCTTCGACGACCATGCAACATCAGCTGCGCGCGCTCGTCGCTGCGCTCGAGATCACCGTCGCCCGGCCCTCGAGCGCCGACGCCGTGGCCACCGACCGCTACCGCGCGGCGTTCTACGACGCGTTCCGCCGGCGGACGATGGACGAATGGGTCCCGATCCTGCTCGCCGACCCCAACATCGCGTTTGAGGTCGTGCGCACCGGCGACGAGGCGATGGAGCACCCCCAAGCCCTGCACAACGGGCAGATCGTCGAGGTGCTCGACCCGGTCGTCGGACCCATCGCCGAGATCGGGCCCATCGCCTCCTTCTCGGCGACGCCATCGAGAATCGGCCGGTCCGCGCCCGCTCTGGGCGAGCACGCCGCCGTGGCGCCGCCCGCCGTGGCGCCGCCCGCCGTGACCGTCGGTCGAGCCGGTGCGGCGTTGCCGCATCCACTGGCCGGCATCACCATCGTCGAGCTCGGCTACTTCTACGCCATGCCGTTCGCCCTGACCATGGCCGCGTCGTTCGGTGCCCGCGTGATCAAGATCGAAGCGCTCACCGGCGACCCGATGCGCGTCAACTACGGCATTCCCGAGGCGGGAGCGGTCAAGGTGCTCGAGGGCAAGGAGAGCGTTGCCGTCGACCTGAAGTCAGCCCAGGGCCGCGCCATCATCGAGCGCCTGCTCGCCCGCGCGGATGTCTTCGCGTTCGGCTTCCGGCCCAAGGTCGCGACGAGCCTCGGGCTGGACTACGAAACAGTCCGTCGCCTCAACCCACGCATCGTCTACCTGCACGCCAGCGGCTACGGCGTGGACGGGCCGTACAGCGAACGCCCGCTGTACGCGGGGCCGGCCTCGGCGACGTCGGGCGCATACCACCGTCAGGCGGGCTACTGGCTCGCCCCCGAACGAGCGGCCGGCGCCGGCGTCGAGGAGCTCCGGCAGCTCGCCAGCCGCGTGCAGCCACCCGTCGACGGCGATTCCAACGCGGCCCTCGCCGTCCTCTCGGCCCTGTCATTGGCGCTGCTCCACCAGCGCCGCAGTGGCGTCGGCCAGTTCGTGGCAACAAGCATGATCGAAGGCAACGCCTACGCCTACGCCGACGACTACGTCCGCTACGAGGGAAAGCCGCCGATCCAGGGGCCGGACCCCGACCAACGGGGACTACACGCGCTCTATCGCCTGTATCCCGCCGCCAGTGGGTGGATCATGGTGGCCGCCCCCACCCAGACCGAATGGGAGTTGCTCACGACTGCGCTCGGCCGGTCGGACCTCGTCTCCGATGCGCGCTTCTCCTCTGCGGGGACGCGGGCGGACCACGACCACGACCTCGTCGAGGAGTTGACGGAGTGCTTCGCCACCCGAAGGTCGACGGAGTGGGAAGAACTTCTTGGGCGCCACGGACTCTGCGTCGTAGAGGTTTTTGAAGGCTCGATGGCCGACTTCACGAACACCGACTCCGTCCTGGTCGAGACGGGACTCGTGACCCACGTCGAACACCCGCTCTTCGGGACGATCCTCCGCCACGCGGCACCGGTCGCGTTCTCGGACATGCCCGGCCGAGTCGCACCGAGCCCACTTCTCGGGGAACACACGGACGCGGTCCTTGCGGAGCTGGGCTACTCGAATGACGACATCGCTGAACTGAAGGAGAACGCTGTGGTACTCCGCGAATCAGCTGCCCTGAGCGCAGTCCTGTGATGGGCCGCCTCGACGGGAAGGTGGCAATCGTCACCGGTTCCGCGAACGGGATCGGAGCGGCGACCGCGTACCGGCTCGCCCAAGAGGGCGCAGCCGTCGTTGTCGCCGACATCGACGCCGACGGCGCGGCTGCGCGCGCGGCCGCAATCGTGGCCGCGGGGGACACTGCCATCGGGGTCGGGGTCGACATCGCCGACGAGTCGTCGGTACACCGCCTCGTCGCGACCACGGTGTCGGCGTTCGGTGGCATCGACGTGCTGCACAACAACGCCAGCGCGATGAACCTCACGCCGTCCGACGTCGATGTGCTCGGCCTCGACCTCGACACGTGGGATGGCACGATACGCACGAACCTCCGCGGGACGATGCTCTGCTGCAAGGCGGCCATCCCCCACATCCTCGAGCGCGGGGGCGGTTCCGTGGTGAACACCTCGTCCGGCCAGGCCCTCCTGGGTGACACCGGGCAGACCGCCTACGCCGCGGCGAAGGCGGCGGTGATCGCACTCAGCCGCTCGATCGCCACGCAGTACGGCCGCCGCGGCCTGCGGTGCAACGCCATCTGCCCCGGATTCATCCTGACCGATCGGCTGCGGCAGAAGCTTGACGGCCCGGCCATCGAACGGCTTCTGCGCCATCAACTCGTGTCGCGGGCCGGGCAGCCCGAGGACATTGCCAACCTCGTCTGTTTTCTCACCTCCGATGAGGGATCGTTCATCACCGGGCAGGCGATCAGTATCGACGGCGGCTCCCAGGCGCACATGCCGTCGTACGCGGACGGCGGCAACATCGACCGGCGCACACCGGTGACGGCATGACATCCCGCGAGCTGACCGACGCCCGATCGCGGGAGCTGACCGATGTCCGCTACGAGGTCGACAACGGCCTGGCCTGGATAACGATCGACCGCGAGGCCCGCTACAACGCATTCTCCGCCCACACTGTCGACGAGCTGATCCATGCGTTCAAGCTGGCGTGGGGTGACTCAGCCGTGGGCGTCGTCTGCCTCACCGGGGCCGGCGAAAAGGCCTTCTGCGCGGGCGGCGACGTGAAGATGGCGGCCGAGTTCGGCGGTTACGGCCCAACCGACTACGGCATCTTCGAGATCCAGACGCTGCACCGGGTCATGCGGGCCATCCCCAAGCCGATGATCGCTGCCGTCAACGGCGTCTCCGCCGGCGGCGGGCACGTCCTCCACGTCCTCTGTGACCTTTCCATCGCCGCCGACACGGCGACGTTCGGCCAGTCGGGGCCGCGGGTCGGCTCATGGGATGCCGGCTTCGGCACCGGCATCCTGGCCCGCGCCATCGGCGAAAAACGCGCCCGCGAGATGTGGTATCTGTGCCGTCGCTACGACGCCGCCCAAGCGCTCGAGTGGGGACTTGTCAACGCCGTGGTGCCGCTCGCCGAGTTGCAGGCCGAGGTGCGCAGGTGGGCCGGCGAGCTGCTCGAGCGCAGCCCCACCGCGCTCGCGTTCTTGAAGCACTCCTTCAACGCCGACACCGAGCAGCTCGCCGGCGTCGGCGCGGTGGGCTTCGATGCCCTCGACATCTTCGGGCACACACGCGAGGCCCAGGAAGGCAAGGCGGCGTTCGCCGAGAAGCGCCCCCCGGACTTCGCCAGGTTCCGATGACAACCCGGCTCTGCGACGTTCCCCGCCGAGCCATCCTCTTGACTTTGTGGCCTATGCCACTGGCCAAAAGAGTGGCATAGGCCAATCCTTAAAGGCAAATCCCTTTTGAAGATTTTTTTGGGCTGACTACGGTCTGGGCGCTTGGTACGGGACGATCGCGATCATTGGGATGAGCCGGTGGCCGGCGAAACCGGGTGAGACGGCGTGTACGTCGGCTGTCGGGCATCAGCACTGGCCGGCTTGGCGGGAGGGCCGTGCCGGGTGACCGTCCGGGCCGGGGCGACCCGTCACGGACCCGCCAGATCAGGGTGAGGTCGACATCACCGTCGAAGTCGGTCAGGCGCGCACCCGGTGGCACACCGGCCTCGACCGCGCGGATCAGTTCCTGTTTACTCATGCCCAGTTCCACCACCAATTCGTGATCGGAAACGGCCATCTGCGATCTCCTCTCGCGGTAGGACGTGTTGGCGCAGGGCGCACCGGTTGCGTGCGCCGCAAGCGGGATGAGCGCCGGGCTAGTCGATCACCGAGTAGCCCTGTTCGAAGGTCCACTTATTGGGTGGGTACACGGCTTCGGCGAACTCGATGGGCTGCTGTTGCGCGTCGTAGACCGTGTGATGGACCACGAGCACGGCAGCCGGCCCGTCGCCGAGTTCCAGTTCCGCGCGCTCCAGGTCGCTTGCGAGCCGCGCGGCAATGGTGTCCCGGGCGTACCTGCCGCGCCGGCCGGTCTTCT
>NZ_CAUVXI010000198.1:0-3199 GCF_963555845.1 Protofrankia sp. Cas8
ACGGAATACCGGACAGCATTCCCTCCAGAGCAGGCTACGAATCTGTACTCGCGGGAGTCACCGCACTGGTCCCGACCGCTCGTTCCTGGACGGTACAGCGCCATTGGTCCGGCGTCCGGCCAGCCACCGTGGACCAGCATCCGATCATCGGCCCCGTGACGGAGGACGCACGAGTGATCGCAGCTACCGGTCACTTCGGCCTTGGAGTGACGCTCGCCCCCGCCACCGCCGAACTGGTCTGCTCGCTCCTCGACGGGCGTGACCTCACCATTGAACAGCAGGACGCCCTTGATTTTTGCAAGCCGGCGAGGTTCATCGGTGACCATACGGCGCGGATGGTTGAATATCCGCCGTCCCATGTGCAATAGCGGTCATCCCGGTTGTCTCCCCGTGCGTCCAACTCGCTAGCTTCAAGGTGTGAAGTTCAGTGGACTGCAGAGGTAGCGGAGGTCGGCGCTTGCCGCCACTGGTCGAGCCGACTCCTGGACGGTTGCCCGACGAGCGACGCGATGATCCGGGCCGCACCGCGAGCACAGTCAGCTCGTGCGACGATGCCCGGTACGGGCGGTCCAAAGCCACCCGCAGGGCCACCTTTCGCGTTTGCGCCCGGCTTCGGAGCGTACAGGCCACGCCGAAGGGGACGGTCCCGGCGACGAAGGTCAGCAGCTTCCCTGGTACATTGCAAGCGTACTCATACGGTTACGGAACTGTGCAGTCTATTCGCGGCCGCCTGAGCATAACGCCTCAAACCTATTCTGGACGGCTACGGTGAGGATTCAGCCAAGGCAACACATCCTTGACATCTGGCGCGCGGTGCTGGCGACCGCCTACCAGGACGGAACCTGGGTCTGGGGCGGGAGGGACGAGTCCAACTCGATCAGTGATGCCGAGCAGCTTCTATGCATCCTCTATCCGGCGACCACGATCGAAAACCTGGCGCTCGACCGCCCGGATGCCATCGCCGACGATGTGCGAACCACGCTGAAGCCACTGGGCGACAGCAATCGCATACCTCGGGTTATCGTCGAGATACTTGGTGACTACATCGGCAGGTACTCGGACGAGAAGGGGGAGCCCGTCTTCACCGGCGGCCGCTACCTCCGGCGGGAAGCCAGCGGGCCACAGCCTGCGGCCACAGCCGAGCAGCTCGAACTCGACGTCGTCGACGCCTACTCGATGTCGGTGACCTTGTGCCTTGCGGCATTGGGTTTCATCAGTGTCTACAAGCCGACTGTCGAGCGCCGCCCCGAGGTGAGACGGAAGGTCGAAGAGATCGAGGCGTCGACGAGTCGCCGACTCACCGCGGCCATGCTGGGGCTCCTGCGCAGCTTCGTAGTGAAGACCGTCGAACCGGACGATCCGTACGGCCGCGCAATGCTCCATATGATGAACGCGGCGGGAGTCTCAGAACGCATAGTGCTCCAGGAACTGCGGAACAACCTCGCCCGGGTCCGTGCCAGACTACGGGACGACGTCCGGATCGGGGTGGGTTCCGACGTCGGCCTCGACAACGAGAATCTGCTGTTCGAATGCGGATGGACCTGGGGAATTGCGCAGAACGCCGGGCGGATCGACTTTGTAAGTGACGGGTTTCAGCAACGTTCCGGTGTTGCCGAAGCCAGACCCTATCTGTATTTCACGGTTGTGGCGCTCGACGGTATCAACGACCTCCTCTCACCCCGGACTCGCGAGCTAGGCCTCCTCAACGATGAGCAGCGGCGTTTGGCCGAGGCGTTGCAGATTCGCTGGGACCTCACTCAACGGTACTGGTCCACCATCGCCCGATTCGGTGATCAGGCGTGGCCGCTGGAGAACATCCCGTGGCAGACCTCCGACGGCGAGGAGTCGGACTACTACAGCCTGCTCGTCTCCTCGGTACTTGTTCAGGACCTCATCAACCGGCGAGCGACCGACGACGATCTCACCCGCGCGGTACAGGTGTTCGAGGAACTGGCTCGTCGTGGCCGGATCACCAGTCGAGTCACGAAGAGCGATCCCGCCGTGGCGCTGCACGTGCCCGGCGTACAGATGACCCTTAACGGCAGTGAGGACCTGGGCCCGCAGCTCTTCTGGAGCGCCGCCGACTTCGCGCCGCTGCTTCTCAAACGCACGCTGCAGGCCGCAAGGCTGTCGGCGAACGTGTCCGCCCGCGACCGCCTCATGGTCGTCGCCGAGGCCACGATGGACCATCTCGTCCGCCGCCGGTTGCGCGAAGGTCCAGGGTCGGGGCTGTGGGACAACCCGGTCGAGCTCCTCCTCCCCGCGGGGGGTCCCGTTGACAACAGGCCCTCGTGGTATCTGACCGAGCGCATGATCGAAGGGCTTGTCGCCGCGGCCGGCACGTACGAGGAGGCGCCGCTGCGCACCACGCACATGGTGGACAACGCCCGCGAACTACTCAGTGAGGCCGACCATCTGCTGAATCAGGAAATCCTGCAGGCCGACGCCGATGATCGATCCGAGTTGAACACGGGTCTCCTGGAGATCGAGGCCACGCTGACGCGGGCGCGCAGGATTCTCAGTGAGCGGCCGTCATCGGCCAGCGCCCTTGCCATGGAGGCGCTCCGCAAACTTGACGAGCTGGCTGTTGCACGCATCGACGCAGCAAGGATCATCTAGCCATGCTGGTGTTCGCTGCTTCGGACAAGGGCGGAACGGGCCGGTCGGTGACGAGTTGCAACATCGCCTACCGGTTGTCGCTCGCGGGCAACGATGTCGCCTACCTCGACTTCGACTTCGGATCCCCCACCGCTGGAGCGATCTTCGAGATCTCGAAAATCGACTGCGGCGCGGACGTCGGCCTCCACTCCTACATCGGCGGAACGATCAGCAGCCCGTACCAGGTCGACGTCCGCGCCACCTCCGACCGCTCGGGCCTTCGCACGCTGCACGCCAAGGCGGGCCGGCTGGCGTTGTTCGCCGGCGATCGAGGTGGGGCAGAATTCCCCAGCTCCGCCGAGAAGGTACGCCGCTGCATCGAACTGTTCCGGCGGCTGGACCAGGAATTCAAGGTGTGTGTGGTCGATCTCAGTGCCGGCCGATCACACGCTCTGCACATGGCGCTGAACGCGACGGCAGCTCCGGAAATCCGCTCGATTCCCGTCCGCTGGCTGGTATTCCACCGTTGGACCAGGCAGCATATCGTCGCAGCCCATAGTCTCGTCTACGGCAACGACGGACTCCTCGACGAGGGAACTCG
>NZ_CAUVXI010000198.1:3224-4162 GCF_963555845.1 Protofrankia sp. Cas8
GTATTCCACCGTTGGACCAGGCAGCATATCGTCGCAGCCCATAGTCTCGTCTACGGCAACGACGGACTCCTCGACGAGGGAACTCGGGCCGGTCACGGACGTGAGGCGCTGCAGGACGCGATCCGGTTCGTCCGTACCGCGGTACCCGTCCTCAACTCGCCGCTTTCCGCAGACCGGCCGGCGCAGGCGAAGTGGCTGCGTACCTGCAATGATGAACTCAAACAGCTGGCGCTGCGCAACCGGCTCGGGCACAGCGCGACGCTGGGCGAGACGCCGGTCGAGCCGGTGCTACAGTGGCGGGAACAGGTCATCTCGGATGCGGACGTCTCCGGGAACCTCGCCAACGCCGCGACCGTCGAAGCCTTTGACGAGTTGGCCCGTAATCTGACCGACGACGGTGTGTGGGAAGGGCTGTGACCGCCTTGGAAGTCGTCGCTTACACCGAAGCCAGCAATCAGGACAGTGTTCGCGGCGTACCGTTGTCGCACCTTTCGATTGAAGTGGGTCACTTCTATATGGAGGACCTGTCCAGCGACGAGGAACGGATACGTCGCCAATTTCAGCGGCTTGCGCCGTGGGCCACGGCCGCCAAAAAGAGCGTTACCGCCGATCGGCCCCGCGTCAGCACCTGTTTTCTGGTCGACGACTATTTCTTTAATAGTACGAATCCGAATGAAATATTGCAGAAGCTCGTCGCGATCGGGGACGAGTGCGGCGTGTCGATCGACTACATCGCGCGCGAGGCGGGTTGCTGCGTGGCGGACGGTGTTCCGCTCGCGGAACTCGTCGCGGCCAGGTTGCTTCCCGAACCCGCTCCGGGCACGAACGGCTCCCGCCCGCCGCCCCATCAGTCGGGCTGGCTCTGCAACGGCGAACGGTCTCCCGAGACCGGCACCGACCAGGCCATGCACACCCAGCGGTGGGAGCCGCCGCAGGAG
>NZ_CAUVXI010000198.1:4187-10404 GCF_963555845.1 Protofrankia sp. Cas8
AAGCGCAACCATTCGATCTTCCTCGACATCGAGTTGTGGAAGGACGTCGAGGAACGGGTGGGCGGCGAGACGGTGATCCAACGGACCTGGTCATGTCCTTTTCTAGCGTCGATCTGGCACCTGCTCCGGCTGGGGATGCTGCGCCATTTCGGCGAGCCGATCGCGCATCCGCACCAGCTAACGCTCGGGATCGACGACATACCCGAGACCTGGAACGAACTGCCCGCTGTGATGCAGATGAATCCGCGGGCAGCGCCCTTCTGTGCCTACCGGTCGGTCTCCATCCTGCCGCAGCGGTACCTGCCGATCGAAAACGCGATCAAACTCATCCTCAGCCATCTCAGCCTTGACGAGCCCGTCATCGGCCAGGTGGTCGAACGCGGGGCGAGTGAAGGTCTGGAGATACCACGCAAGGTCATTGACCGCATTTCACACGTCTTCATCGAAGGAACATAAAACCCGATGCTGGTCCTCGGTGAGGTCCGAACCTGCCTCCTGCACAACACAGCGCCGCTTCCGACGCCGCTCGTGGCTCAGATCCTCGGGACGGTGCCGGGGCGCCGCGTGTTGTGCACAGAACGCCCCATCGCTCACGCCGTCTCACCAGAGCTGGTAACCGGGATCGACTGCACGCTCGCGACCTCAAGCCGAGTCCGGGCCAGGGGAATCGGCACGGTCACGTCTCGCGCTATGATCACTTCGGGTCTGGTGCTGCAGGGCTCGGCGAGCGCCTACCTCCGGCGTGCGACGGGCCCCAGCCGGCTGGCGTGGTCACACTACGCCGACCAGCTGGGCGTGGTCGAAGTCATCAGTCGGGCGGATGCCGCCGAGCTCGCCGAGGGCTACCTGGCGGACTCCACACCGTCGTCCACCATTGATCTGGGCTCGGTCAGTGAACGCCTGATAAGCGACATCCAAGGTCATGTACAGCTCGATCACGTGACGTCCGTACGGGCGCGGCCGACCTGGGTCCGCTGGGCCGCCCGGGTCGGCGACCACGACGGTCCCGTCGCGCGGGTCCGGTCCGACGGCGATGTCGTACACGCCATCGAGCTGATTGTGGACGAAAGCCAGCTCGGCCTCGCCGCGCGCTTCTGCGAGGATTTCGCCTTGCACGACTGGCTGCTCACCACGCTTGCGCAGGTCATCGAACAGACCGACCGGCTAAAAGCGCTGGGGCAGCAAGCGATCGACATTCTCACGACCGCCGTCGAACGGCTGTTCCACGTCTGGATGCCCGGAGCACAGGTGGACCCGGCACTGTCGCCGCTGTGGGATGCGCTGGAACAGCGCCCCGGATTCAGCCGCCAATGGAACACGCAGGTCGCTCGAATTCGGGACCAGATCGCCCTGCAGACGCTGCAGGCGGTCGAACAGACGCGACGCGGCAACGCGGACTGGTGACCATGGGTAACCGCACTCGTACCGATCACCTCATAACCGGAACCATCGCCGCACCAGCAGGGCGAAGAAGACACTCAGCGACACCGCCCCGGCATAGGACTCGACTATGAGCAGAGCCCAGGCGCCGTCGGGCAGGCCATCGACATCGCCGAATCCCAGCGGGTTGAGGTAGTTGGTGAGCGCCATGTGCACGCTGGTAATCAACGAGACGCCGAAAAAAATTGTCAAAATAAGAATCAGCGCCGTGAGCTGGACAAACGCCCAGGCGAGCAGACGGTAGGGCTGGTACCCGTAGCCACATAACAGATTCGAGATTGTCTCCAGGGTCTTGCGCACGCCCCGACCTCGGGCCCGGTGCCGGGCCCGATGCGCCGCAAGCAGGCATCGGTCGCGGGCGAGATGGTTTTCCACCTGCAGGAACAGGCCGCCGGCGCGATCGAAGGAGAACGCGGCGTGCAGCGGCAGGTCGGCCCGCGCGAAACGGTGGCCGAGGCGCTCGAGGATCTCGGCCAGGCGCAAGGTCTGTGCCGGGGTGAGCCGCAGCGGACCACGAACCTCGACCTCCGCTGCGAGCAGCGCCGCGATGGTGGAATGTTCGCCGTCCTCGGCTGGGGCGAGTGCAGCCTGGTTGTATAAATCGGCGAAAACAAGGCTGTCGCGATTGCGGGAGCCAGGTGGGATATACCGATCGAGAACGTCGGCAGCATATCTTTCGAACCGATCGAGAAGGCCCGGCTCCGCGACCCGCATGCGGCCGTCCAGCCGTGCCTCGTCCAGCATCTCAACATATCTGTCCGCTCGGCGGACGATCGCGGTTGAGATCGATCCGACGAACGCCGACATCTGACCGGACATCGCCGATGCCCAGTCAGCTGTCCCGACCGGATCGGCCGACCGGTAACGGTACGTATACGCCGAACTGTCTGGAGAGGTTCGAAGAGTGAGTCATGACTCAAGTGTCACGCATCAGCGCTCTGTCCGCTGCGGTTCGGCGGCTCACATATTCGGCTGCCCAGATATGAGCCTCCTCGGCACCTGCCACGGGCAAGCCAGCTGGACGGACGACGGGGATGATGGTGGCCGCAAGCCCGTGCCGTGGCACAACGGCGGACTCTGCTGACCGGAGCTGCATCGAGCTCGGAGGGCAGAAAGCAATGTCGATCATATCGCGATATCCTGGTACACGCCTGATTCGAAGGGTGCGCTGGCTCAGTTCGGCGCACAACCCGCTGTGCCGGCCGGCGGATCGGATCGAGGCCGCCGCCCTGGTCATCCTGTCTGTCCTGTTTCTGATCGCTGTGCCGCTGGCGAGCTGGGCCGGTGCGCGGACATATCAGGGTGCTCACCGTGACGCGGCCGTCGCGGCCGCTACCCACCACCGCGTCGTCGGTGTCCTGGTGGCGGACGCTCCGGGCCCGTACGCGGTCATGGGTGTCGCGATGCCCGCGCTGGCGATCGCGCGGTGGCCGGCTCCCGCCGGCGTCGGCAGTACCGATGGCGCTGCCGGTGCCGGTGCCGGTGGCACCACGCGGACCGGCTATGTGCGGGCCGTTGCGGGTAGCCCGGCGGGCACCCGTGTCACGGTCTGGACCGACGGGACCGGCCAGCGGGTGAACCCGCCGGCCACCGAGGCCTCGGCTGTCGCCCAAGGGGTCGGCGTCGGTGTGCTTGCGGTGGGCGCCGCCGGGACGGCGCTGGCCGGATGCCACCTGCTCCTGCGCCGCTTCCTCGATCACGGACGGCTGGCCGCCTGGGACGCCGAATGGGCGCGCGTCGCACCGCAGTGGAGGCGCTGAGCACCAACTGCCGGCAACCGGGGATCCGGTTCGGACGGCGGTGGTAGGGCACGAGGAGGGTATGAGGCGATCCACGACGACAATCATTCCCGAGGTCGCCGTGGGAACCCGGGGTGCGATGCCGGCGAGCTCCGGCGCCTACGCGCGCCGGAAGATCCTTGCGCTCGCCCAGGAGACGGATGAACCGATCCTGTACGCCCAGGTGCGGCTGACCCACTCGGCGGACCCCGCGCTACCGCGGCCGGCGGTCGCACAGGCCAACATGGACGTCAACGGGCGGCCGCTGCGGGCGCACGTCGCGGCCACGACGATGCACGAGGCGATCGACCTGCTGCAGGCGCGCCTGCGGGAGCGGTTGATCAGGATTGCCGAGCACTGGGAGGCGCGGCGGGGTGGCGCGCCGCTGAAACAGCCGCACGAGCCCCATGAGTGGCGCCACGGCAGCGAGCCGACCCACCGCCCACAGTACTACCCGCGTCCCCCCGAGGAACGCGAAATCGTCCGCCACAAGTCCTTCACGCTGGCGCGGGAGACCCCCGATGAGGCCGTCTTCGAGCTGGAGGCGATGGACTACGACTTCCACCTGTACACCGATGTCGACAGTGGGCAGGACAGCGTCATCTACCGCGACGACGCCGGCTACCGCCTGGCCCGGACGGACTCGCGGCCACGGCGTGGCGGTCCGGTCGTCGCGGTACCACTGACCATCAGCGAGCAGCCCGCACCCCACCTCGGCGTCGACGAGGCGGTCGCGCGGCTGAGCCTGACCGGCTTCCCGTTCGTGTTCTTCGTGGATAACGCGACCGGCCGGGGTAACGTGCTCTACCACCGCTACGACGGACACTACGGACTGATAACCCCGGCCCGGTAGTCGCTGATGTCCACCGGCCGGCAAAGCCGGTGCCCGGCCAGGCTCATGGCGGGGCGGGCTCGTCCCCTACGACGTCGAAGTAGGCCCCCTCGGAAAGAACATCGACACCGACGCCCTCCGTTCCGACTTGATCAAGACGGTAGGACGCCTTCTGGGCACGACGATCGGTCAGTAGCGGCGACCGCCCGGCAAGAGGGGTGTGGATCAAGGAGCGGGGCTGGGGTGCGTGCATCGCGAGGCGGAGGAGGGAGTCACCGGAGGTGTTGGGTGGCGACTGACGACACCGTGGCGAGGAGCGTGCCGCAGCTCCGCGACGCCGCGTCCCTCTTGCCGGTCGCTCTTTGGGAACGATGTGAATCTGGTGTTGTGGGAGGAGCATCAGATTCACATCGTTAAGAGGGTGCACGTCCAGCAGCACCACGACGGCGCACGAAACCGTATTGGGCTGTACTTCCAGGCCGGTCGCTTCCGTGGTGCGCCTGTCATCGGTGACCGTCGGCTCAATAAGATCGGCTGGTATGCGCCCGCCGCCCTACCCGATTCGGTTACGCCACATGTGGCCGTGGCATTGGCCGCGTGGGGACAACCAGAATTTTTCAGCAAGTACCGGCACATCGTCGATGACCGGTCGGAGCACGCCCTGGGAGGCTCGGCGAACGGGACTGTCAAACGGGGGGAGGACTGCCAGTGAGCGAGGCGAACCCGCATCGTGTGGTTGATGCCGAACATGCGACGCAAGCACCACCGGCAGGCTGAGGTCCGCGGCCACCATCTGGTTCGCCCTCAGCAGCCCACGCAGCCGGCCCTGGGTGGCCAAGACGGCCTGGGCGCGATCCACCAACTGTGTGAGCGGTTCATCGAGCTCGAGACGGGCCACGACGGGAAAGACCGGCTCTGTGCCGAGCAGACCGCCGGAGGCTGCGTCAACGTCAACGTCAACGTCAACGTCCAACATCGGCTCGCGACCCGAGGCATGGCCAGTGCCCGTAGGCACGGGCACAGTCCAGAGCGCCCGGCACGATACCGGGCACCAGATCGGATGATCTGTCGGTGGCCGCACAGCCACCCGATCCGGTCGCCTCCCGGCGGGAACAGCGCAGCGCCAGCGGCGGGTCAGGCCGCGTCCGCCGGAGCGTAGGTGTGGCAGCGCGGAGCACATACCCGGACGCAGGCTGCACAGCCGATGCAGTTGCCGGCGGCATCAACGGTCATGACCTTACGTTCGATCTCCTGCTCCTCGTCGAAGGGGTCGACCAACTCATCGTCCTCGTTGAGGCCCATCAGCTTCAGCACACCCTGACCGCACACCTTGAAGCAACGGCCGCAACCGATGCACTTGGCCTGGTCGATGGCCATGATGTAATGAGGCACCCACGGGCTGGCATCGCGGGTGGCGAACTGAACGTGGCTCATATGAATTCTCCTGGATTCAACTGGGCATTCGGCCGCATGAGAAGAACAAAAGTCACTCGACCTTGGGCGTCAGGCCTTGTGAGCCTTGTGGGCGTCGGATTCACTCCTGTCGCCTTTCAATGCTATCTTGGACGGCCACGGCATACACCCAGGTCGGGCCACAGGGCCACAATTACCGGGCCACCCGACCTCGTTCAACGAGCCGGCTGGCCCGGCCGGACGTGCCCGAACGGGTACCGGCCACGCTGGGGGACAACCGGCCGCAGGGCGCGCGACCATGCCCCTTCTCGCGCACCCGGAGGCCCCCAGGGGAGTCTGGCCAAAGGGCGCGCGACCATGCCCCTTCTCGCGCACCCGGAGGCCCCCAGGGGAATATGGGCGCATGATGGAACTGGATGGCGTACCGGTCGGTCCCGATGAACTCGCGGCGCTGGCGCTGGCGAACTACGGCCACTTCACCTCCATGCGAATTGACAACCACCGTGTCCGTGGGCTCTCCCTTCATCTAGATCGGCTGGTCCAGGACTGTCAGACGGTCTTCGGCGCCGACCTGGACACGCAGAAAGTCCGGGACCTCGTCCACCGTGCCGTCGGCGGCGGTACCGGGTCGTTCGTCGTCCGGATCACGATCTTCGACCCGGCACTCGAGATCGGGCATCCGGGCGCCGCGGCGAAACCGCGTGTCCTGGTGACCACACGACCGGCAGCCGCCCGCCCGCTGGCTGCGCTGCGA
>NZ_CAUVXI010000199.1:0-10255 GCF_963555845.1 Protofrankia sp. Cas8
CCCTCACGCCGCCTGCCGTCCAGCGCGTCGGCGAGGTCCTCCCCACCGGCCAGTCGGGCCAGGACCTCGATCCCGTCCAGGGCGTTGGATTTCCCGCTGCTGTTACGGCCCGTCAGGACGGTGAGCGGAGCGAGCGGCAGCGTCGCCCCGGCAAACGACTTGAAGGCCGTCAACCGGAGCTCTCGCAGGACCGCATGCGCCACGCCCCGACTGTACCCACCCCCACCACCGCCATGATCTGCCGAGGTGGCCGGCCGGACCGGCGGTGGGCGCGGGCAGGTGGCAGGACAGGTCCGGGCGCGCTTGACCTGAAGTTCGCTTGAACCTCTAGCCTTCCCTGGACGGCCGGCGCTGCACGCCGGTAGCGACCCGGCGCCACCGAGAGGTAATCCATGAGCAGAGGTACCCCATGAGCATGGACGTCACCGCGTGGCGGTCGATGCACAGCGCGATGAACACGCAGGACGAACGGCGCCCCTTCTCCAAGGCCACCCTGCGGCGCATCGGTGGGTTCGCCCGGCCGCGTCGCCGGCAGCTGACCTGGTTTCTGCTGCTCAGCGTCGTGACGGCGGTCCTCGCGGTCGCGACACCGGTCCTCGCGGGCCGGGTCGTCGACGCGATCGTGCGCGGCGAGGCCGTCCACGTCGTGGTCGGGCTCGCGGTGCTCATCGCCGTCATCGCGGTGGCCGAGTCCGGCATCGGGCTGGTGTCCCGGTGGCTGTCGGCAACCATCGGCGAGGGCCTGATCCTCGACCTGCGCACCACCGTGTTCGACCACGTCCAGCGGATGCCCGTCGCCTTCTTCACCCGCACCCGTACCGGCGCGCTGGTCAGCCGGTTGAACAACGACGTCATCGGCGCGCAGCGGGCCTTCAGTAACACGCTCTCCGGCGTGGTCAGCAACATCGTCGCGCTCCTGCTCACCCTCGTCGTGATGATCAGAATTTCCTGGCAGATCACCATGCTCGCGCTGCTGCTGCTACCGGTCTTCGTCCTTCCCGCTCGGCGGATGGGCAGCCGACTGGCCCGGCTCGAACGCGAGGCGGCCAACCACAACGCGGTGATGAGCACGCAGATGACCGAGCGCTTCTCCGCGCCCGGCGCGACGCTGGTGAAACTGTTCGGCCGGCCCGCGCACGAGTCCGCCGCGTTCGCCCTACGGGCACGGCGGGTCCGTGACATCGGAATACGCTCGGCGATGGTGCAGTGGGTGTTCATCACCGCGCTGACCCTGGTCTCGGCGCTGGCGCTTGCCCTCGTCTACGGGCTCGGTGGTTTCTACGCGCTGCGCGGGCAGCTGGAACCCGGCGCCGTCGTCGCGCTCGCGCTGCTGCTCACCCGCCTCTACGCCCCGCTGACCTCGCTGGCCAGCGCCCGGGTGGAAGTCATGAGCGCTCTGGTAAGCTTCGAACGGGTGTTCGAGGTGCTGGACCTCGAACCGCTGATCGCAGACAGCCCGGACGCGCAACGGGTGCCAGCAGGAGGGGTGGCGGTGGAATTCGACGACGTCAGTTTCAGCTACCCGCCCGCGGACAAGGTCTCGCTCGCATCGCTGGAGGAGGTCGCCGTGCTCGACGCCCGTGGCGGTGTCGAGATTCTCCATAACGTGTCGTTCCGGATCGAACCCGGGCAGCTGGTGGCGCTGGTGGGCTCGTCGGGCGCCGGGAAGTCCACGATCGCGCAGCTGACGGCCCGGCTCTACGACGTCGACACCGGCGCGGTGCGCCTGGCCGGGATCGACGTCCGCGAGCTGACCGCCGAGTCCATCCGCGCGACACTCGGGATGGTCACCCAGGACGGGCACCTGTTCCACGAGTCGATCCGCGCGAACCTCCTGCTGGCACGCCCGGAGGCTACCGAGGACGACCTGTGGGATGCGCTGCGCCGCGCCAGGCTCGCCGACCTCGTCAAGAGTCTGCCCGACGGGTTGGAGACCGTCGTCGGCGAACGCGGGTACCGGCTGTCCGGCGGCGAACGCCAGCGCCTGACCATCGCCCGGCTCCTGCTGGCACGGCCACGGGTAGTGATCCTCGATGAGGCCACCGCACACCTGGACTCCACCTCCGAGGCCGCGGTACAGGCGGCCCTGGCCGAGGCACTCACCGGACGGACCGCGGTGGTGATCGCCCACCGGCTGTCTACCATCCGCTCCGCGGACCTCATCCTCGTCATCGAGGACGGACGGGTCGTGGAACGCGGCACCCATACCGAGCTGCTCGCCACCGGCGGACGGTATGAGGAGCTGTACCGGACGCAGTTCGACCAGCCGGCCGCGGTCGCCGCCATGGCCACGGTGGCCGCGGCCGGATAAGGACCACGACCGGATAAGGACCACGGCCGGTTGCGGAAAACCGGTGCACGCCGTCGGCCGGTCCGGCGATGATGGATGCGGTGTCCGAGCGGTCACGCATCCAGCATGCTTACGCGCGAGCGCCGGAGGTACCCGAGGGCGGGCCGCGGGAAGCGGGCTGCGCGGGCCTGGCTGAAGGGGGATACGTGTCCGCTGCTTCCACCGCACGGGACGGCCCAACCCGGCCGCCGCCCCTCGTCCCACGGCTCGCCGCGACCGTGCTCGCCCGGCTCACCGCAAGCCCGACGGCCGCCCGCTGCGTCCGGTTCTTCGACGACCAGGGCGGCCGCGTCCTCGCCATCATCGCGCTGAACCTGGTCGGCGCCCTGTCCTTCACCGCGACCCCGTTCATCCTGCGGCACCTGATCGACCACGGCCTGGCCGTGCCGGGCACGTCCGCGCTGCTCCCCCAGGTGGCACTGCTACTGGTGGTGTTCGTGTTCGACGCCGTGACCGGCGCGGCGTCCAGGGTGATCGGCTCGCGGCTCGGTGAGACGGTGACCAGGCGCGTCACCGTCACCGTCCACGACCATCTTCTGCGGCTGCCGTTCGGCTTCTTCCCGGGCCAGCGCCAGGGCGAGCTGCTGTCGCTGTTCGGCAACGACGTGCACGAGGTCCGCGCCGCCGTCTCCGTCTCCATGCCGCACGCGATCACCGCCGCGGTCACCGCCATGGTCGGCACGGCCACCGTCTTCGTCCTGGAGTGGCGGCTGAGCCTGCTGGCGGTGCTGCTGGCCCCCGGCGTGTTCGC
This sequence comes from Protofrankia sp. Cas8, assembly GCF_963555845.1. NCBI lineage: Bacteria > Bacillati > Actinomycetota > Actinomycetes > Frankiales > Frankiaceae > Protofrankia > Protofrankia sp. Cas8. The sequence continues at coordinate 3,102 of NZ_CAUVXI010000199.1, forward strand.
GCTGACGACCCTCGGCCGGCGCCGTGGCCGCGAACTGACCCGGCAGCACATAAAGCTGCGGTCCGCGCACTTCGCCCAGCTCGCCGACACCAGCGGCGTCGCCGGTGCGCTGCACGTCCGGCTGTTCGGCCGTACCGACCACGAATCGGCACGGTTCGCGACCGTTGCCGACGACCTGGAGCGGATCGCTGTGCGGCGCACCCGGGTTTCCGCGGTCGCCGGGCTGATGTCCTCGGCCGGCGCCGCCGTCGCGGTCGTCGCGGTGATGGGGTTCGGGGGCTGGCTGGTGAGCAGCGGACGCACCTCGATCGGCACGCTGATCGCCTTCGCGTCCGCGTTGCTGTACGCCTACCGGCCGGTCACGAGTCTGGCGGAGAGCCGCTCGGACCTGCTGGAGGCCGGCGTCGGCGTCGAGCGGATCTTCGGCCTGCTCGACATCCCGCCCGATCCCCGCAACCTGCCCACCACGACCACCACGACCACCGCGACCGGCACGACCCGCGCGACCGCCAGGGCCGCGGCGAGCACCACGACCAGCACGACTGGTCAGCGCGCCGACATCGCTGGTCAGCGCGCCGGAACGGCCGTCCGCGAGCCGGTGCCCGGTCAGCGTTGCGCACCGGCCGCTACCAGGGCCGCTCCGGACCTGCTCATCGACCGCGTCTGGTTCCGCTACCGACAGGGCCGGCAGGACGCCTGGTCCGCCGCGGGACGCGATCCACGGCGCCGCTGGTGGTATGTGGGCGACCCCGACGAGGACCCTGCGACGCTGCGCGGTGGTCGCGGTGACCCGGCCGGGGACGACACGCAGCGGTGGAATCTGCGCGACCTCACCCTGGACGTCCGGTCCGGGGAGAAGACCGCGGTCGTCGGGTCCAGCGGTGCGGGCAAGAGCACCCTGGGCTCCCTGCTCGCCGGCATCTATCAACCCGACCGCGGCCGGATCCTGTGCGGCGGCGTCGACCTCGCCGTGATGGACTGGGAGGAACTGCGGGCGCTCGTCGGCGTCGTCCCCCAGGACCCGTACCTCTTCCACGACACGATTGCCACGAACATCCGCTACGGACGGCTCGAGGCCAGCGACGAGGAGGTGGCCACCGCCGCGGTCGACGCCGGCCTGCGCCCGCTGCTGGACAAGCTGCCGCGGGGTGTCGAGACGATGGTCGGGGCCCGCGGCTACCAGCTCTCCGGCGGGGAACGTCAACGGCTCGCCCTTGCCCGGGTCCTGCTCGCCGACCCGCCCGTGCTCGTCCTGGACGAGGCCACCTCGCAGCTGGACTCGCTGACCGAGAACGTGGTGCAGGAGGCGCTGTCCCGGCTGGGCACCGGACGCACCCGGGTGGTGATCGCGCACCGGCTGTCGACGATCGTCGATGCCGACGCCATCCACGTCCTGGACGCAGGCACGGTTGTCGAACAGGGCACGCACGGCGAACTGCTGGCAGCAGGGGGCGCCTACGCCCGCCTCTACGCCCGGCAGGTGGGCCAGGAGCAGCCCGCCAGCCATCAGTGACCCGGAGAACTTCGGCCGCCAGCGCGACGCACAGTCAGTCAGCGAGAGTGTCTGCTGGCCGGCGCCGAGGCTGCACCGACCACGTCAACGAACCACCGCTGAGTCGAGAAGCTCGCGAAGAGGTCCGTTGTCACCACGCAGTGATGCTGTCGAGGCCCGGATGTTCTCGTCCCTGTCCAGAGCGGACCAGTCGATCGGCCAGCCTGCATCGCGGCTGAGCTGGCGGAAGAAGGCCCGCTGGGTACGGCCGTTACCCTCGCGGAACGGGTGGATGGCATTGACCTCGGCGAAGTAGTGGGTCAGCCGTTCGAGAAAACTGTCCCGCGGCAGGCCACGTAAACACCGTTCCGTCGCCAATGCCGCGAATACATCTGTTGAGTATGATTCGATGTGCTGCGGAAGACAGAATGGGTCCGACCTGGCGATACCCACCCCTCTGATTTCACCGGCCCATGGATAGATGTCTCCGAAGATCTCTCGATGAAATGACCGCAGATGGTCGAGATCATATTTGCCCGGCAACACCCGGGCACCGAGATCCGCCAGCGCAGCCAACGTCAGGCCCGCCTCCGCCTCCTGTAGGCGTTGCGGATCAGTGATACCGAGTCGGTTGCGCAGCACACCGCTCTTGGTATCGACGTACGGATCGACGGCCACTACGCGTCGTACAGCCGGCGCACCGACTCGCGCATCTGTGCCGTACCGATCTCACCCCGCGCCCACCGCTCGACGATCGCCTCAACGTCAGCACCTACGGCAAGGCCTTCGGCCCGCACCGATGCAGCTGCCTGGGTCAGCGACCGCGCCCTTTCGGCAGTCAACTCGTCGAACACCTCGACCGGGACCATGACCGCCTCGGTCCTGCGATGCGAGCCCACACCCACCGGCGTACGGTCACCGTTACGGAACCGTTCCAGCACGCTCGGCAATTGCTCACGGGCTTCACGCACGGACAATGTCTCGATCAACATCCCTAAAGTGTACCCGATCGTGTACACATTTTTGCCGCGACTCGTCGTCAGCGTCCCGAGCTGACGATTGTGGGATGGATGTCCAGCTCGTCGAGTCGCTTCCACAGTGACGCGAGCGCGGCGACCGGATCGCGGAAGTACGCCGAACCCCGGACCCGCCAGAATTTCCAACCCTGCCGCTCAAGCACCCGCTGACGTCGAAGATCGGTTTCCCACTGCTGCGGACCGTGGAACGTGTCACCGTCGCATTCGATCGCGAGCCGGTCACGGGCGCCCTCTACGACCAGGTCGATACGGCAATGACCGACGTGGTGCTGCGGGGACACCCGGTAGCCGCGGCGCAGAAGATCCCGCAGAACGGCACGCTCGAAGTCGCTTTCGCACCGGTCCTCGAGGGCTTCGGCCCGCGCCCGCGGTGTGTTGACGCCGTATGCGTAGGCGAGCAGCTGCCCACGGACGTCATCGGGATGCAGCACGGCGTGATCCACGGTGTGGAAAATCCACAGTTGGTCGCGGGCACGACTGGCCGCGACGTTGATGCGCTGCTGGTCGGCCTTGCGGGTCGCGGCGGAGCGGTTGTCGTCGGCGACGACCGACACGAAGATGACGTCCCGCTCGTCACCTTGGAAGTTGTAGGGGTCACCGACCCGGATCCGCCGGCGCTCGTACTCCTCGGCGCCGAGCTTGTCCACGAGCGCCTGCTCGATCAGGCGTCCCTGCCCGGTCCCCAGCAGGGTGACGACCCCGAAGGTCATGCCGTCGTACGCCGGATCGTCGCAACAGTCGAGGATCTGCTGGACGAGAGCGAGCGCCTCGGGTTCGTTGACGTCGCCGTACTGGCCGCGGGTGCGTGCCCCGTCGGGCACCCGGACCGGCCGGACCGGCGCGCCGATGCCGAGGCCGATGCCGATGCCGATGCCGAGATCGGTCGCCTCCCGCAGCGGCAGGATCTTCCCGTCGTAGAAGCGGTTGGAGAACTCGATGATGTCCGGTACGCACCGAAAATGCTCGCGCAGCAGCACCTTTCCCGGAAACACCCGGCTCGCGGTGTCGTAGAGGCTGGCCTCCACGTCGAGCAGGGAGCGCTGCGGCAGGTCGGGCAGATGTGAATCGATCAGCTCGAAGACGCGCTCCCGGTTCACACCGACAGCCGCCGGGCTGATCTGCTTGTCGTCACCCACGATGACGACCTTGCGTCCGAGCGCGAGAACACCGAGGGACAGCACGTCGCACTGGCTGGACTCGTCGACGATGACCACGTCGAACAGATCGGTGCGGCGAGGGTCGAAGCTCGCCAGCACCCGGTGGATCGGCATGATCCAGACGGGGACGGCCCCCATCGCCGCCGGCATCTGGGCGCGGGCCTCGGCCTCCCACTTTCCGGCGAACTTGCCGGTGCCCTTGCCGATCCTCGCCAGCGCCTGGAGCCACCCTTCAAGCGCGCGCCGCTGATCATCCCGCAGGCTGCGGTGCATGCCGAGCCGTGCCCCGCGGGCGGCCGACTCCAGCACCAGCCGGCGCACCTGTGCCCCAGCATCGGTGATCTGCCGCTGGAGCGCTTCAGCGTCACCCCGACCGAGTAGAGCCTCCAGCCAGGTCTGGGCGTGGCGCCACAGCCACAGCCGGGCCAGGTCCTGCGGCCGGCCGCAGACGGCGGTGTCTCCCCCGGAGTCGATGACGCGGCCGGCCCAGACCGGCGCGGCGACGGCGAGTAGCCCGGCCAGTAGGTCCCGGCGAGTCAGAGCGGGCCCCAGGCCGGTCAAGCGGGCGATCTCATCGCAGGTCGCCTGCCAGGCGGCGAAGTCACGCCGGGCGAGGGTGTCACGCAGCACGCCCCACAGCGGGCTCGCGCCCGGCTGCCTCTGCCCGGCCTCGAGGGCCGTTCCGAGCTCGTCGAGCCGCGCCGTCAGCGCCTGTTCGTCACCCCGCTTCGCGGCCGCCGCGAGCACGTCGGCGATCTCTCGCAGCTGCGCGCCGGTGGGCCGTGCCGGGGCATCGGGTAGCACTGTGCGTAGCCGGGCGAGCAGCGCCGGTGCGCCCGTGGTCTCCCAGCTGATCGCGCTACGCAGCAGGTTGACGGCGTGTTCGAGCCCGGGGAGGAAAGCCGGACCATCGGCGGACAGCGGTGGCGCGTGCAGGTGGCTGACCAGTTCGCCGTACCGGCGACCCGCGCTTGCCCGGGTTACCCGCTCGCGGACCGCCGCCCGGACGGCGTCGACGTCGGCGGGGGTCCGCAGTTCGAAACCGTCGACCCGGGCGGTGGCGTGGAACTCCTTCAGGCCCTTGTTACCGAAGCGCGGGATGCCCCTACCCCCGGCGAAACGGGATTCCAACTCGTCGAGAAAACCCTCCTGCAGGCGGGGGTCACTGTCCGGAACGACGATCTCTCTACCGGACGTCCGGCGCCGCGCGTCCACGAGCGTGCCGGCGCATTCGGCGAGCGCCCCGGCCTGCTCCGACCAGAATCCGGCCAGCCTCGCGGACTGGGCGACCTGGCCGCGCAGGCTGAACAACCACGGCTCCTCCAGCTCGGCGATCTGAGCAGCCGCCTGCGCGACGTCGCCGACCAGGGCTGCGAGCGCCGGTCCGCCGAGCGTGTCGACGGCGGGCAGCACGACACCCCGCTCTTCAAGATCCGCGAGTTCGTCCCGGAGGCGGTCGAGGGCACGGTGTTGCGTGATGAGATCCCCGGCGGACGGGATTGCCGTGAGATCCGGAAGCACACAGCGGGCGGCAGCCGCGTCGGCCGCATCCGTCGCGCCCGCAAGGTGCATCAGGTCGGTGAATTCGGCGGCACTCAGTGGTGGACGCTGATCAACCGACAACCGGTCCGGGATGCGGCCCCACTCCGGCTCGTGGCGGGCGAGCCAGGCGCCGACCTGTGCGGCCTTCGCCGGCCCCTCGGGGAGCGCAAACTCCGCGGCCTCGTCGCGGAGCAGCTCCACCAGGCGCAACTGGAGGTTGCGCTCGCGGGTCCGAGCCTCGTCGAGGTCGCGCCCGAGCGCCTCAAGCATGACGGTCTCCGCGACCGGTTCAATGCCCGAGACCGCGTCCATGATGGTCTGGACGGAGGCGCGCAGTTCCCCGAGCGCGGCCTGGTTGGAGCCCAGCACCGCGATGGAGAAGTCGCGCAGCTCCGCCGGGATCTTCTCGCGGAGTACCGCGAGCGCCTGCTCGTTGTGCGCGGTGACCAGCACCCGCCTGCCGTGGGCGACCAGATGGCTGACCAGGTTCGCGATCGTGTGGCTCTTACCCGTGCCGGGCGGCCCCTGCACCGTGACACCGCGGGAACGGGCGAGCCTGACGGCGATGCGTTCCTGCTCGTCGTTCGTGGGCAACGGCATGAGCAGCCGTTCCCCGATCGCATCCCAACCGTCGTCGCCCGCGCCCGCGCCCGCCCCCGCGCCCCCGTTCTCGCGGTCACCGTCACCGCCCGCCGCCGTTCCGTTGTCTTCCTCCGCCACGATCGCGGCGAACGCCTCCGCCAGGGTGTCGGCCTCGGCGAGCACCTGGCGCAGCTCGGTGTAGAAACGCCGGTGCAGCGCCGGGCGCGGCCGGACGAACAGCACCCACGTGTCGACCAGCACCGCTGCCGCGGCCGGAACCGGCACCGCCGGGCCGGGTGCCACGTGCGCGTCGAGGCCGAGCGGCGCGACGGCCTGGGCGTACACCTCGGCCAGGCCACCTTCGGACCACGGATCCGGCGGGCTCGCCCGCACCCGTTCCCGCAGTTCGGCCAGCTCCGCGAGCGCGGCGAGCCCCAGCCCCTGCAACGGGTCGGTCTCCACCGCCGGCAGCCCGTCCGGCACGACCGACAGAACCCCGGTCTCAGGGTCCATCCCGATGGTCACCGGCGTGAGAAGCAGTGGATGGTTGACGGCCTCGCCTGTGACCGACCACGACAGCACCCCGTGGCCCCACATCAACTCGTGGGTCGCGCTGTCCCGCTGCAGGCGCAGTCGCAGGTCGTAGAGGCGCTGGTACAGCGCCCTGGCGTGGCGTGCCGGCCGGGCCCGCTCCGCCCAGGGCTGCCAGTACCCGGCGACCCACCGTGCCAGCTCGGCCCGCACCGGCTCGGCCCGCACCAGCTCCGCCCGCACCGGGCCCGGATCCTCGCCCTCGCCCTCGCCCTCGCGCTCCGCGGACTCGTCGAAGTCGACCGGCAGCAGCGGCGGCCCGGCCAACGTGATCGTGGCGGAGGACACATGACCTGCCAGCGACCGCGGCAGCACCGGCGCGACCGGCTCCTCCACCTTCCCCACCGCAAGCCACGCATCCCGGTCAGGACCCGGGCCCAGAACCACCCCAGGGTGCGCCGGGACGTCGGCCGGCCGGATCAGCGGCGGCTCGTAGTCGGCCAGGCGCCGCTTCGGCTTCGCCGACAGCTCCTGGGAGAGAGCCGCGAGGTAGTCCAGCAGACGCAGCGACCGTGCCCTGACGTCGTCCTGACGCGTGCCCACGACATCCCCCACGATCGGCTCGTCCATCAACCCGCCACCTGCCAGACGCCGGCGGCACAGTTGTTGTACCGGACGTGTCCGACAGTTTCGGGACTACCGGTCCCTTACGCTGGCACGGTTCTGCGGAGCCGCTGCAGGCTCCCGGCCCGTGACGTCCCGGGTCGCTGACGGGTACGAGTGCCTCTTGATCCCCCAGTTTGTACAATGAAG
>NZ_CAUVXI010000200.1:0-10235 GCF_963555845.1 Protofrankia sp. Cas8
AACGGAGCCTCGGGCAGCGGCTGGGAGACATCGAGATCAGGCAACGCCAGCACGAGCTCATCAGTCCGGCGCGCCACCTGCTCGTACTCGTCGAGCAGCCCTGGCAGGCTCTCCCCGGCCAGCATGCGAAACGCCTCGGACCGCTCCGTCAGCTTCGCGGGCGACTGCTCCATCGCCGACGGGCCCTCGATGATGAAGGCGATCCAACCCCGTTCGGTGAACGCGACGTGTTTGATCAGACCGCCCAGGCACAACTCACTCACGGTGGTGCGCTGCGCGGCCTGATCGTCGGTCAGGTCGCGGACCGTGTGGCGCAGGAAGTACCGGTGCTTGGCCAACGTCTCCAGCAGGTCGGCGCGCTCGCTGGTCACGGCCCTGTCGGCTCGGGTCACGGTGTCCCCTTCCATCGGTGTGACGACACAGGGCACCGTAGCGACGACGTCCGACAACTTCGATACGCCTGTTCGGCGTGGTCGGAACGGTGCAACGAGTTGGCCGGCCCAGGATGGCGCCATGTCCTGCGGTATCCCGTAGGCCGGCGGTGTCCCCGCGGGCAGGTAGCGGGTGCCCAGCAGGGTGTCCCAGAAGGAGAAGACGGCGCCGTAGTTGCGGTTGACCGCCTCGGGAGTATCGGCATGGTGCCAGTGATGGAAGGCCGGCGTGACAAAGACGACGCTGAGCGGACGCAGAGTGAGCCGCGTGTTGGCATGGGCGAGGAACGGAAAGTAGAACTGGAAGGCGACGAACAGGGATGAGAAGGTCAGATCAAAACCGACCGCGTACAGCGGTAGGACGATTGCCGTCAGGTTGACGATCTGATCCAGCGGATGACCTCTGCTCGTGGACAGCCAGTCGAGCTCGCGGCTGGAGTGATGAACCGCGTGCAGCCGCCACAGCGGGGGCAACTCGTGCAGTGCCCGGTGTGCGGTGTAATTCGCCAGGTCCGCCAGCAGCAGGATGATGATGAACTGACACCAGCCGGGTTGGCGCAGCAGCAACTCTCGCACGGCTTGCGGGCAGACGTGGTGCACGGCGGGCGCGAGGACGGTGAGAACAGCGGTGGAGACGACGGTAATCGGCAGCCGGTTCGCGAAGGTATGTGCGACGTCCACATACCAGTCCTCCCGCCGGCGCCGACGGACAAGAGGCAGCAGTTGCTCAAGCGGAATGAACAGCAGCGCGCAGATGAAGAAACCGGCCAGGAGCTGCGGCCGTTCCACAACGCCCACCAGCACGGCCAGCGCGGTGAAAACGGCGGCCGGGATTCGTTGCCGACGGCGAGGCGGAACACCTTCGGGGTCGGTGCTCGTCGGGTGTCGGGAGCTGGCTTCGGCTGGCGCCACCATGACCGCCTCCGTCATGACTGCCCCCACCAGCTGCCCCCGAACGTCCGTCGATTCTGTTCCCGCCGTTCCCGCCGCAGCTTGTCCGGGAGTCGGGGAGTATTTCGTCTCCCCGGCTCCCGGACTCCCCGGCCGATCAGCGACCCGGAAAGGTCACTTCGTGCTGACGATGATGGGGCCGGTGGGAGTGCCCGGCTTGACCGGGCCGATCTGCATGACCCCGGCGTCGGCGGTGGATCCGCTGAACCAGTTGGGATGGGTGACCGAAAGCGTGGCGCCGGCGACCCCGAGAGCGAGAACGGCGATCATGAGCAGGCGGGCAGCAGCCTGCCGGGTCACGTGCTGGATGGCGATCATGTGCGTCCTTTCCGCGGCCGAAGAGCTCCCCGGCTCGGTGAGATGCGATCTACTTCCGGCAACGCACCAAATGGTGCATCTGTAGCGAAAAAAACTTCACATCGCCAGATTGCCAGTAGGTAGCCAGAGCATGTACAGAAGGTATTGATCGTGTAAACTATTCGATGACAACACCACGCCAGTCGTCCCACCCGGGCGTTACGCGCCCTCATGGCCTGCTGACAAGCAACTAACCTGCTGACAAGCAACTGCGCCCGTGCCCTGTCCGTCCCGCGGTCCACCACCGGAGGTTTTGTCGTGTCGGCGCGTTGAGACTGGTTCGGGTTTTCCAGAGCCCTATCGTCGGACCCGATGAGAAGCCCTTTCGCCGTGCCCGACGATCCGTTGGGCGTGGCGAACGCGCGGGGGCGTGGGTGGCCCCTGGCGATCATGAAGAATCTGCCCGGCCCGGCGACCGCACGATTTCAGGTCTGCGTGCTACTGACAACGATTACATCCTCGCTCCTCGTCTTCCACAACACAGGCTGGAAAAGTCTCTGGTTCGACGAGGGGGTCACGGTCGGGCTGGTCTCCACCAGCTGGGGGCCGATGTGGGCTTTCGTCCGGGACCACGAGACCAACATGGGTCTGTATACCGTCCTGTTGAAGCTGTGGACCACCGCCGGCGACGACGTAACATGGTCGAGGGCTTTTTCCGGTATAGCAGTCGTTGCAACGATACCGCTGCTCGCTGCGACGGGACGACGTCTCCTCGGTGAAACAACCGGGATTATTGCCGGGCTATTGATCGCGGTCAATGCCTTTGCCATTCACTACGGTCAGGAGGATCGATCCTACGGCCTGACTCTCTTTCTCGTCACGCTGACGCTCTACCTGGTGTGCAGGCTGCTCGACACGTCCCGCCCGGGCCTGTCCGTCATGTGGGGACTGGCCTGCTCAGCCGCCATCTACTCGCACGTCGTCGCTACTTTCACCGTGGCCTGCGAGATCGTCGCGGTCACGCTTCTGTTCCGGACGAAAGCCGCATGCCTGTCGCCCGGCGTTGTGCTCCAGGCCATCGGGTGCGCACCCTTGTTCTGGGTGCTGCACCGCCAGGGTTCGACCCGGCTGTCATGGGTGCCGCCGCTACGCGCTTCCCGTCTCACACCAACCGTTGCGGAAACAGTCGGAGCCGTCGGGACTTCGCCGTTGCTCTGGCTCTACTGCGCATGCATGGCCCTCGGCGTACTGCTGGGATGGCGCTCCCGGCCGATGTGGTTCACACTTGTCATGGGATTCGGCTCGCTTCTCGCCAACGTCATCGCATCCCTGTTCCTCGCGCCCCTGTTTCTCCCGCGCTACCTGATCGTCACCGTTCCCGGCCTGACCCTGCTGGCCGCATTCGGTATGGCGCGGCTCCCCCGCTTCGTCGCGCGAGGCCCGATCCTGGCCGTGACCGTCGCCTTTGCGCTGATATCCGTACGCGCGTATTACGACACGCCCGCGCCGGAGGACTTCCGCGCTGCCGCACGGCTCGTCGTCGACCGGTCTGACCGGTCTGACCGGTCAGACCGGAAGGACGCAATCGCCTTCTTCAACCCGGCCGGCTATGCGCCGTTCACCTTCTACGCCAGAGACCACAACGACCGGCTGCCGCGCTCCCTGGTTCCGCGCGTCGACGGCGGCCGTTCCCTCTACGACAGGCCCACCCCCGGCGGGCCCGCTGTCGAGGTCAGGCAGGCAGCCTCGGAACTGTGTGGCTACCGCCGGATATGGCTGGTGAGCAGCCATGACCGTACCGCCTGGGTCGGCGCTGTGCAGGCGGACTTCATCCGGGCCGTGAATGCCGACGGCTTCCGCCTGGACAGCACCGAGACCGTCCCAGGAGTCACAGTGCGCAGCTACCTCCGGAGGGAGACCGACCACGGCTGCCAGTGACCGATGCCCCTGTCGAGGAGATCAACGGCCCGCGCGGAGCAGTTCGGCCACGCGGTCGCCGACAGGCGCGAAGCTGGGACGCGGCTCGCGTTCGAAGAACTCCTTCTTCCGGCGACGCAACAACGCCTCCCCGTCCCGCTCCCAGCTGAACTGCGACTTACCGAGGACGGCACGAAAGACCCGATTCACCTCCGCTGGATGACGCGCCACAAGACGCCGGATGGCCGACGGCGACACGCTGTCGTCCCGCAGGTATGCACGCAACCGCGCCGCGTGGTCTCGGTCTCGAGCGAGGGAGGGATCTGCGAAAAGGGCATCGAGATGGCCGTAATCACCATAGAAGCTGAGTCCTTCGGTCTCGTCATAGACGATGGCGACGGTGTCGGCAGAGCGCAGATCGTCAGGCAACTGAAACAGCTGCTCGGGAGCGAGCGCCAGCGACCGGGCGCCTTCGGCTGCCTTCCCCTCCAAGCCCTCCAGAAGCTTCTCCTGACGGCGCCGCCAGTATTCCCGCAGACCGCGCTCGGCTTCATCCGGCGGCAGAATGACCAGATCGCAGCCGAAGTACGCGATGAAGTCGGCCCGATCCTCGGCCTGCAGTTCCCAGGCCCGCTCCAGGTTTTCCGGATTACGGAAGGCCACCTCGGGGACGGTAGCGACCGCCTCGGCCACGGCCTGCGCAAGCTGGGGACCCGCTGACCGGGGATACGCGGCGAGATGCCCACTGACCAGCCAGGCGTCCAGCGCCGGATGGACAGGGACGATCCGGCCGACCACGAACATGCCGGGTTGCAGCTCGGCGAAGGCACCGCGGCCCATGTTGGAGTACAGCTGGTAGACGAGATCGTCGACGAGGTTGTGCACGACCAACGCATCACCGTCGGGCTGCTGCACCTCGAAGCTCCCCTCGACCACATTGCGCCAGCCGAGAACCATCGCCTTGTCATCCTCGGATAGCGGGGGACGGCGCTGGGCGACAAAACGCTCGACGACGGTACGACCATCACTCAGGCGCTGCTGGAGTGCGAAGTGGTCGATGATGAGGACCGCCATGTCCTCGTCGAGTGCACCGCCGTGCCGGTCGGCAGCTTCCAGCAGCCGGGCCGTCAGCTGGCGTTCGAATCGCGAACTCTGCGCAAAATGGACGAGTTCACCCTTGAGCCCTCCGCTGCGGGCTACCAGTTCCGTGACCGACCGACCCGAAGGCGACAGGCCCGAAGGCGACAGGCCCGAAGGCGACAGGCCCGAAGGCGACGCTCCCGAACCCGTCGGGATATCGATTGATTTATGAGCCATGGGCACCACCTGTCGCGTTCGATTGATCGCGTTCCCGTATCTGGCACGGCTGGCCTGCGCCGCACCGACTATTCATACCCCTCCTTCGATACCCTCCTGCGATCCGGGTATCGACGTGCACGGACAGTACGATCAAGGCCCCTGCCACCGGATGGCAGCAGGGGCCTTGATCGGCCGGTTATGGCACGCAGGGATCAGGACTCAGGCGTGGTAGGCGCAGCACGGGGTCGGGTTCGGTACCTCGAACGGCGCAACCAGACCCGGTCCGGTGGCGCCGACGGCAAGGACGAGCTCCTCGCCCCGCCACTCGGGCCGGACGAAGTCGCGGGTCCGCAGCACCGCCGCGTCCGGCAGCTCGCCACCGCCGAGGACCGCGAACCGGTCGATCGCCGTCCCGGCGAGCACGCTGCTCACCGGGACATCCCCCACCAGCCGCTCAACACCCGGAAAGCGCACCGCCCTGCCACCCGTGCGCGCGGCGGCATCACGGGCCGCGAGCATGGCCCCGGTCGCCGGGTCCGGGTTGTCCGTTCCCACGGCCGGCGTCGGGGTTCCCGGCTCGACAACGGCAACAGCGGCGGCCGGCAGGACGCTGCGTACGCCGTCGACGGCCGTGTCGACGAGACCTGGCGGGAGGGTCAACGAGACGGCGAAGTGCGGTACGCCTACCCGGACGATGTGCGTGCACGCGTAGGCGTCGGCCGGCGAGCCGATCCGCCGCCAGAGGTCGAGCACCAGATGGTCGATCTCTGCCAGCGACCGGATGTCGGTGTCGACGCCGACGACCGTCATTGCTTCCAGCGGGGGGGCGACAGCGGGCCCGGCGCGGTGACGAAGATCGGGTTCGAGTAGAACCAGAGGTCCGCCCACGGGTCGGCGTTGCCGACCATGTCGATCGGCGGGCCGTTGGGGTCGACCGCCGCCCCGAGCAGGCCCGGCGCGGTGCGGTTGCCGTCGGTCCCGCGAACCCGCAGGTAGAACGGTGCCGCAACGTCGGTGAAGGTGTAGGTGAGGGTGACGCTGCCGGTCGCTGCGCTGACGTCGAACGACTTCACGACCTTGGTGTTCGGCGTGGTGAAGCTGTCGCGATCCTGCACCGGGCCGAGCACGTCACCCGCGATGAGGTCGACCCGGGCCAGCTTCGGCAGGAACTGTGCGAAGTTCGGCCGGCTCGCGAGCGTGATCGTGATGACGACCTCGACGTCGGCACCCTTGCGCACCCTGAGCGTGCCGCCGAGGGTCGTGCCCGGCTGACCCGAGCCCAACGGCCGGACCCGCAGGTCGAGGCCGTCGATCAGGGCGCCATGATCCACCCAGACCCGCCCCGCCCGCATCCCGGCCATCACCGCGCCGTAGTCGAACCGGGCCGCGCCGACGTGGGTACGGCTGTAGTAGCCCGGCCAGAAGTCGCCGTTGAACGCGATTCCGCCCGCGTACACGGGGTCCCCGTAGCGGCCGAAGTTGTTGAACGTGTCGCCGGCCGCGTCCCAGGGCGCGTTGGCGTTGTTGTTGACGGGGTTCTTCGCCCAGTCGGCGTACACCTTGTGGGAGTCGGAGTTCGCGGTGATCCACCACGGCCGACCCTCGGCGAGCATGGAGTCCCACAGGCCACCGACCGTAGCGGTGAAGGCGTCGAACCCACCGAACGTGCGGTAGTACTCGATCGGAAAGCCCGGGAACGAGTCGGGCAGCGGCGCGAAATCGTATGCCCCGCGGCCGCTGGCGGCACCGTTTGGCGCCGCAATCCCGAGCGCCTGGTGCCCGGGCGCCCCCTCCATGCCGATCGCGATGTCGGGTGCGCTGTCGCGCCAGCCGCGGAACTCGTGCGGCGAGTCGAGACCCCGGCGGGCCGGGTGGTTGGCGAGCATCAGTGCGTCCGAGACCTGGCCCTGGCGGACGGCGTCACTGAGATAGGACAGCCCGGAGATCGCCAACGCCTCGTTCGCGGCGGTGCCGGCCGTCGCGCCCATCACGACGCCGTCATAGGCGTTCTCGAACTGCTTGAGAACGGCCACCTCGTTCGGACCGGGAGCCACGAACACGGTCGCGTGCTCGGCGGCGGGGATGTTCCACTCCAGTCCCTGGAACAGCAACGTCCGCGGGTAGTCCTCGCGGGCGGCGAGGATGTCCGGGTTGACCTTGTCGACACCGAACTTGGCGTGTGCGACGCTGCCGTGGTCGGTGATGACCATCCAGTCCAGGCCGTTCTGCGACGCGTGCCGAACCTGGTCGCTCACCCGGTACATCGCGTCCGGGCTGTACTGGGTGTGGATGTGGTGGTCGCCGGCGAGCCACCGGAAGCCGCCAGCGGGCTCCCGCCGGTCGGATCCGTCGGATGGCCCGGCGAGTGCGACACCCTGTCCGCCAAGGACGCTCCCCGCGGCGACCCCAGCGCCCAACAGGCCGGCGCTGCGCAGCAGGCTGCGCCGGTTCAGCTCGGACGGCGACAGCGCGGCGTCCGGTACGGCCAGGTCGAGCCCCTCGCTGACCGGTCGGTCGTGGTGGTGATGGTCGTGGTCATGTGGACCGTGCACGCCCGACATGGAGTCTCCCTCGCGACGGCCCGCCCCCCTGGCGGGTCTACGCGATGGACTCTGATTTGCCGAGATGGCCCGCATTCCTCGGATCAGTAAACAACGGGTTGCCATTGTGCAGAGGTCAGGCAACTTTAGCTTTGATTATCCATTCTCCGGTGAATTTCCGTTCAGATACGCTGCACTTATTGCAAATAATTTGCAGCTACTATTTGGTCGCAATATTCCGCCGGCATGGACCGCCCGGGCTCGGGCTCGATCCCGGGCGGCATTTTATCCACTTTAATTCATATTTCTGATGTTCCAGGGTATTTCTACCGATTGGCCACACCCAGGCCGTCCGACGAGCGGATCCAGCCGCTATGGGCCGCCGAGATGCCTCGTCCGGTGGGGCCGCCGAACGGAGGTGTCCCGGCTGCCGGATGGTGTCGCAGTTCAGCTTCCTCGTATCGACGGGTTCCCTGATGCCAACGGAGAATTCCGGCCAGCCAGTTCTGCAGTTCCTCGGCATATCCCCGCACCGCGCCCCGTGCGTCGGCGTCCAGGTTGAAACTGTCACAGAGCGCGGGCAGTTCGATGGCGACAACATGTTCGAACTGGCGCAGCCGGGACGTCATCAGATCATTGACGACCCCGACAGCGCGTTCACGATCACAGTCGAAGAAATTCTGGACGACGAGAACGCAGTTGTGGATCTCACCTTCGAACTGAATTTCCTTCTGGTAGGAGAACACGTCGTTGAGCAGGCAGGCGTAGTCCGCGGCCGCGTGCTCCAGTGCCCTCATCGGTCGGGTCTGGTAAATCGCCGGTGGCACCGTCGGCCCCGCAGCCAGCCGACACAGGCTCATGGTGAGATCGGAACCGAAGGTCTTGCGGCGCATCTCGATGTAGTCGATCGGGTCGGGAATCCGGTTCTGTCGCTGATTGGCGAGTTCCCACAACCAGCTACCGGTCATATCCTCGATCGCGCCGCGGAACATGCGACGCGCGCTCACGGCCATGGGTCCCGCGGTACGGGACCACAGATCGGCCAGACCGCGTTCCAGCGCGTTGACGGGGACCGGAATGACGGCGGACTCCACCGGCATGAATTCCGACAGCCGCCTGGTACACGCCTTCGCGGCGGCTAGATCACCCGTCCGGCCGAAGATCACCGGATAGTAGTCGTCGGCGTAGGTTCCCCAGGTGAGCCAGCCCGTGGTCAGGTTCAGTTGGTCCGCCGTCGCATCCGGATGGATCCCTGCCGAACACAACGGAAAATCATACGCCCTGAGCTTGTGTTCGTCCCAGATTCCGGGCACCGGGTCGAGCATCCCGATCTGGCCGGCCCACTCCACGATGTGGCGACGTGCAGCGGACAGGTGCGGGCTGCACCGAGTGGAATACGGCATGTAGAAATCGGGACGTTGAAGCCGGCCGACGACCTGATACGGGATGTGGGTGAAGCTCCGCAATCGCTGCGGTGCCGTCGAGACCAGTGCGGACCCGATGCGCGCTCCTGCGGTGCCCAGGCCCGTCGGACCGCCCAGGGCGCCGGTGCCCGCCTTGGCCCCGCCATTCATGTAACGGCTCGACCGCAAATGCCATTCATGACCACCCGACTGCCAGTCCTGCAGCCCCTTCACATAGGCCATGACATCCGCTCTGGCCGCCACGTCAAGGCCATGTTCCTCGACGAGCGGGGGTAACTCGGTGAAGGTGGTGTGCTCGAACTGGTGCAGCCGGGAGGTAAGCAGGTCGTTGACGATGTCGGCGGCTTCCTGGGTACCACACCCCAGGAATCGTTCGAAGACCAGGACGCCGTTGCTGAGCTCGCCTTCCTCTTCGACTTCGCGCTGGTAGGAGAACAGGTCGTTGCGCAGATGCACGCCGTCGGCGAACGTGTCCCGCAGTACCTGCATAGGCCGGGTCGCGGCGATCTCGGCGGGTACCTCAGCGGCCACCGCGTGTTCGATGAGATTCGCCGACCAGGGGGCTCCGCCGACCTTTCGCCGCATCTCGATGTATTCTACGGGGTCGGCAATCCGGTTTTCGTTGATATTGGAAAGCTCCCACAACGACTCATCCAGGAGATTCCCGGTGCTGGCGGCGAACCGACACCGCCAATCCGCGGACCGGGCCGGAACGGTCCGGGTCCACAGGTCCGCAAGGCCGCGTTCCACCGGATTGGTCGGCGGCTGTGTGATCGCGCCATCCGTCGGCATGAACGCCCGCAACCGATCAAGATATTCCTGCGCGCCGGTCAGGTCGTGGGTTCGCTTGTACAGCTCCAGAAAGTGGTCGTCGAAGTAGAACACCCAGACATACCAGTCGGTCACCAGGTCAAGATCTGGACCTGTCGCGTCCGGATGGGTATAAGCACAGAGCAGTGCGTAGTCGTGAGCGTCGAAGTCGCACTCGTACCAGATCACGGCGCCGTTCTGCGACGCGTCGACCATGTCCATCTCGTAAGCCCAGGATTTACTGTGCTCACGAGCTCGTTCCAGGTTCGGATTCAGCCGTGCCGGATGGGGCACATAGAACTCCGGTAGCTCGAATGGCACCATGAACCGCACGTAACCTTCCTCTTCGACTGCTCCGCGGACAACACCACGGCTAGTCGCGGGCTCTGGCTACCTCGACGTTCTCCAGGACGCCGAGCGCGTCCGGCACGAGAACCGCAGCCGAGTAATAAGTGCTGACCAGGTAGGAGATGACGGCTTTCTCGTTGATACCCATGAATCGGACGGACAGGCCGGGCTCGAACTCGTCCGGGATGCCCGTCTGGTGGAGGCCGACGACACCTTGG
>NZ_CAUVXI010000201.1:0-5591 GCF_963555845.1 Protofrankia sp. Cas8
CTTCACTGATGGCGGGCTCGGCCTTGGCAGCCGGCGTACTCATCGACACCCCGACGCTGCGTTACCGTAGGCATGGCACGCAACGTTCCCTGGAGAAGTCCGATTTCTCCGGGGGGGGGGGCGCAGTATTCCCTGATTCGACAACGAGCCGCTCTCCTCGCAGCGGCGTCCCCGTGGCGTGACGTCGACGGTGGCGAGGTTGAAGATACAGAACGGCGTGTTTGTTGATTTTTCCCGTTTCTGGAAGCGCGAACCCAAACGTTTTTCTCACTTTTTTTGGGCGGGTAGGTCGGCCGTTTCGATGGTGGTGTGCCGCAGCCTGATCTCAGGCAGCAACCAGCTCAGCGCGAAGGCCACCAGGGCGATCGGCACGGCGACCAGGAACACGAGCACCTGCAGGACAGCGCCGATACCGATTCCCAGCACGGCCATCGACACCGACTGCTACAGCCCCTGGTACCGACCCCGTTCCCGGGGGGGGGGCACCACATCACCAATGATCGTTATCGCTCCGACGATGAGGCCGCCGCCACCAATGCCCTACAGCGCGCGGAAGCCGATGAGATCGCCGACGATCGTGGGCAGCGCCGTAGAGACGATCGTCTGGTCCAGCGTGGCGAGCAGCATGCCGAGCATCAGGGCGCCGAGCACCATCCACAGCTGGCCCCGACTGCGCACCCTCTCACCTGGCATCCCGCCACTGGGCACCCTGGCGGCAGCAGGCGCCTCACCGGCGCCGACTGGTGACTTCAGTTGGATCGAGGTCATGACGGAAAGGCCCTTCTCGGTGCGGGCTCGCCCGCGGCGGGAGGCGCGAGCCCGGCGGCCAGGTTGTCGAATGCCGCGGCGACCAGGTCAGGTAGCGAACTGTCGCCGGGGCGGTCCCGCCATCGCAGGCTCATCGTTCGGGCGACGGCCAACGCCGCCGAGACGACGACCGACGGGTAGGCGTCCACGTCCGGGTCGAGCCCGCAGCGTTGGGCCATGACGTCGACCAAGGCGGCTTCGTAGCGGCTCCAGCTGGCGTGGAACGCCCCGACAAGCGCGGGGTTCGCACGGATCAGGCGAATCTTGGCCTGTAACTGGTCACGATGCAGGGCTGTGTCGATCAACCGGGCGATCATGACCGCTCGCAGCGCCGCGACCGGTGACTCCGCTGCCGGCCGGTTGGCCAGGGCGGAGACGACCTCCTCGATCTCCTCTCGGTCGATGCCGGCGATGGCGTCTTCTTTGGAGGTGAAGTAGTTGAAGAACGTCCGGGTCGACACTTCCGCCGCTTCGGCGATGCTGTAGACCGTCACGGCGTCGTAGCCCCGCTCGTCGGTCAGGCGGATGGCCGCGTCTCGCAGTATCTGCCGGGTCTTGAGCTTCTTGCGCTCACGAAGTCCTAATTCGGGTGGCGCGGTTGCCATGGGTGCGAGCTCCTCAGTTGGGTTCGCACCCAACAACTTTGCACCGGACGCATTTATTCTCGTCCAGTAACTCTGTACTTCGTGATACAAGCGACACTGCGCTGGACGACCCGGTGCGCGCCCGGCTACTGGCCGCCTTGGCCGAGCCCGGCTCGGCCACCACACTGGCCGCGCAAACAGGCCTGACCAGGCAGAAGGTCAACTATCACCGGCGCACACTGGAACAGCACGGCTTCATCGAGCTGGTCGAGGAACGACGCAAGGGCAACTGCACCGAACGGGTGCTGCAGGCCACCGCATCACCTCATCGTTCGCTCCGTTGGCCCGGATGGCTGGTTCAACCAGCTCGAGCACCTCGTGGAGACCCGGGACGGCGGGACGACCTGGGTCCGGTACGTGCACAGCGGGGTGTTCGTTGACGACTGGGACAGCCAGTACGACGGTGCCGCCAAGCACACCGACTTCTATCTGCACACGCTCGGCCAGTACCTGCGCTACTTCAGCGGCCGCCCGGCGAGCTACGTGGCGGTTGACGTACCGGCCTCCTCTATCACCCCGGACGGGTTCGATGCGCTGCGCCGGGCCCTCGGGCTCGCCGACGCCGAGCAGGACGACCAGGTCCGTGTCACGGTGCCCGGCCTCGCCCCGCTGGACGCCGCCGTCGACTACCTGACCCCGCACTTCCTCGGCCTGTGCACCGACGACGCGATGTACCGCGTCTTCGGCCGCAACGCTTTCGGGGCGCCGGTCGCCGTGGCCGTCCACATGTTCGCGCCCGACGCGGACCAGCAAGGCACGGAGAAGGCGCTGCGCTCATGGACCGAGGAGGTCTACGCCTGACCCGACCGGGGTGGACGCCGCTGTTGCTTCTACTGCTTTTACCCGCGGTGTCGGTAGACGTCCGCCCGGTGCTCGATCGCGACGACGTCAACCCGATGGTTGTCGGTGTCGATGCGGTACATGACACGGTGGACGCGACGACGACCGACTGTCCTTACCCGCCTGGCGTGCCGTCGGCGGCGAGCGTCTCCCGCTCGCCGCCGACGGCCAGGTTGTAGCGGATCGTCGCGGGGATCGGCGGCGGCGCGCCTCGATAGACCTCCAGGAGATCGAAACTGATCACCATCGCTTCATCCCTTCGTTGCCGCCAGAATCGGTTCGGTCGCCACGGGGTGCGTCTTGACCAGGTGCCGGCAGGCATTGCGCACGACCCACGCCGCATTCGGCTCTCTGGACCACTCACTCAATGCGGGCAAGCTGTCCATGACAACCCTGCTTCAGCCGCGCCGGCGACAAAGAACGACGAAAGATTCACCACCGTGCCGGCACCCGCGACTATGCGGGCACCACTGTCCCTGTGAGGTAACGCGTGAACACCGCACCAGTAACGACCCCGTCCGCTACCGGGACGCGCACACGGCCGCTGCTGAGTAAAGTCCCGCGAGCCACCGCCCTGTTCTGGTTCATCAAAATCCTGACCACCGGCATGGGCGAGGTCGTCTCCGACGACCTTATGGAACGGATGGGTAGCACCGCCGTGGTTCTCGGCGCCATCGCCCTCATCGCCTCGCTGGGGTGGCAATTGCGCACCGCGCGCTACCGCGTCTGGCCGTACTGGACAGCGGTGGCGATGGTGAGCGTCTTCGGTACCATGGTCGCCGATGGCCTCCGCAAGGGTCTGGGCCTCACATTTGTTGACACTACGATCGCGTTCAGCATCTTTGTCGCGGTCTCGCTGAGCGCCTGGTACGCATCGGAGCGCACGCTGTCGATCCACAGCATCACGACGCGGCGCCGTGAAATCTTCTACTGGACCACGGTCATGGCCACGTTCGCCCTCGGCACCGCTGTCGGCGACATGTTCGCCTCGACCTTGGGCTGGGGCTTCCTCGAGTCCGGGCTGGGCTTCTGCGCACTGATCGTCATGCCGGCCCTGGCGTACCGCTTCCTCACGATTAACGCCGTCCTCGCCTTCTGGTCGGCCTACGTCGTGACGCGCCCGCTCGGTGCGTCCTTCGCGGACTACGCGTGGGTGCCTCGCCCGTGGGGCCTCGGCATGGGCAAGGACCTGGCCAGCGAGATCACCGTCGTCGCCTTCCTGATCGTGGTGGTGATCGCCGCCACGACCCACAGCGGTGAACCGAAGGCCGCTGATGCCGCGAAAGCGTGATCGATTCCGCGCCGCGTCGTCGGCGCCACCGGCGGTCCTGCTCGTGCTCGGTTTCATCCAACTCTGCCGCAACCAGCCGCTGTGGTACGACGAGGCCTACAGTCGATTGCTGGCCGGCGTGCCGATCACGATGCTGGTGGGCGCCGTCTGGCATCGCACCGGAGTCATCTCCTACCTGTCCGTACCACCGTCGTTCAACGCCCCGTACTACGCCCTGCTGCACGTCTGGTGCGTGTTCGCCGGAACCAGCACCGTCGCGCTGCGCCTGCCCTCCCTCGTGTGTGCCGCCGCTGCGGTCGGCGTGGTCGCCGAACTGGTGCGCAAACAGGCCGGGCCGGGCGCGGGCCTGCTCTGCGGGCTGCTGTGCGCGACCGGGCCGCTGCTCGTCGACGAGGCGGTGCAGGCACGCGGCTACGGCCCCGCACTGCTCGCCCTCGCACTGTGTGCGCTCTGGTTCACCGACTGGCTCGCGACCGGGCACGGCGTGCGCCGGATGGGCGTCGCAGCGGCCGCCGCCGGCCTCCTGCACTGGTTCACACTCCCCGTTCTCGCCGGCTTCGCAGTCGCGGCCCTGCTGCTGCGCGGCCGGCCGGGACGCCGGACCGCCATCACCATCGTCGCCGCCTCCGTTCCGGCGGCCCTGCTGGTCAGCTGGTCGTTAGCCGGCGGAACACATGGCGCACCGTCTCCTCCCGCGGTCGGGTTGTTGCTGCCCGTGGATGCCGTCCGCGACTGGTCTGAAGGACTGGCGGCGCTCTCGATCGCTGTGACGGTGGCAGCGGTACTCGGCGTCTGGCGCACCGCGCACCGCGTGTTCGTGCTGTCCTGGACCGTGGTGCCGATGTTGCTCATCACCGGCCTGGAACTCGTCCGCCCGACGTACTTTGCGCGCTATCTGCTCTTCACCCTGGTCGGGCTGATCATCGCGGCCGCCCTCGGGATCGCGTCACTGCGCTCGGTGGCATTGCGGACCGGCGCAGCCGCGGTGCTGCTCGGCCTGTCGATCGCCGCTACGCTTCCCCATCTCAACGATCTGCCGCGAGAACCGTCACCCGCGGTGGTGCGACTGCTCGCCGCCGAGCAGCAAGCCGGACAGCCCATCATCGCTGCCGACGGCCGCATGTCCCTTGACCTCGAAACACATCTGACGCTGGCACCGCGCCTCCAGCAGGACCTGGTCCTGCCGCCGGTGGAGTTCACCACGCAGACGTCCTCCCCGGTCGTGTGGTTGGCCCGCGTAGTGCTGAAGGCCAACAGCGTTCCCGTCGTGCCCGCCGAACAACGCCTGCTGGACGCGGGATGGACGAAGCAAAGTTCCACCTTCCTGATCGGATCAAACACAAATCTGCGGGTTGAGCGGTGGACGCGCTGAACCAGCGGCTTCCCGGTGTAGCTGGCACATGCCGTGGCGGTGTGGAAGGTCAGCTGTTCGGCCAGCCGCAGGGCGGCGCTCTCGGCGGTTGCCGGGGGCAGCGTGGCGACTGCTGTGGCCAGCAGAACTCTTCCAAGACACCTCGGCGATTTGGACCGATCTTTAGAGCGACCGGCAATAGGGGACGCGGCGTCGCGGGGCTGGGGCACGCACCTCGCCGCCTCGCGATCTACGTGCCCCAAGCCTGTTCCTTGATCCACGCCCCTATCGTCGGGCGCTTTTACCGCTCGGCATCCACGCCAATAGGCACGGGTCCGACGGGGATGGTGTCAACGACGGTGTTGCTGTCGGTGTCGATCACCGACACGTTGTTCGAGAACTGGTTGGTGACGTAGGCGCGGGGATGGAACAAATCCTTAACGATCGCCACACCAAAAGGCGCGTTGCCGACGGGGATGGTGTCAATGACGGTGTTGCTGTCGGTGTCGATCACCGACACGTTGTCCGAGCCGGCGTTGGTGACGTAGGCGCGGGGATGGAAACCCCCGGTGATCGCCACGCCAACAGGATTGTTGCCGACGGGGATGGTGTCAATGACGGTGTTGCTGTCGGTGTCGATCACCGACACGTTGTCCGA
>NZ_CAUVXI010000201.1:5867-6476 GCF_963555845.1 Protofrankia sp. Cas8
TGGTGTCGATCACCGACAGGTTGTTCGAGCTGAAGTTGGTGACGTAGGCGCGGGAATCGAAACCCTTAGTGATCGCTACTTGGGCAGGCCTGTTGCCGACGAGGATGGTGTCAATGACGGTGTTGCTATCGGTGTTGATCACCGAAACGGTGTTCGAGCCGAAGTTGGCGACGTAGGCGTGCGGCGAATCGGAGGGAGTGGCCATTGCCTGGGTCGGCGTGGCCAGTACGACCAGTCCGGTCGCTATGACCGGGATTGCCCAGGGCCGGAACCGCCTTCCTCGCCCCTTCTCTTCGCCGCATTGGCTGGAAAAACTTTTTCTTGCGTTCGCCCGTAGCGCGAGCACCGAGACCTCCCGGTTGTGGAAGAAACCACCTCCGCGGCACGGAAACACCGACCGCCGGCGAAGAGGTCACCGATGGTGACCAGTGCAACCCTAGCCAGAGTTGATCACAATGGATTCATTAGTCCGTCTTGCGTCGCGGAATGATGGCGGGTTCACGGGATACCCCTCGTCAGTGCTCCATGTGGACATTTGTAACCCTTGGGCGAGCTGTGCAAGCTGGAGGAGTAGGTCGTTTCCGTCGTTCCGGTGACGGTTTCCACCTA
>NZ_CAUVXI010000201.1:7092-11107 GCF_963555845.1 Protofrankia sp. Cas8
CGGATGGTCCATTCCGCCAGGCCTATCGCATAGCCGCGAATCATCCAGGCGCGGTGCCGGAGAATGTCCCGCCGTCGGATTGCGGCGAAGCCGAGGAGGATGGACAGGACCATGGCCGAGCCGAACACGAGTCGGAAGCCAGAAAGGAGATCACCAACGTCGTCAGGGCGGGGATAGAACAGGGTCATCCACAGACCCGAAAGCGCTGCGGCAAGTCCGCATGGGATCAGGAGCCGTCCGGCGGCGCGGTGCCAGCCGGGCCTGCGGCGGCGGATGCCGGGGACGAACTGGAAGGGACCCAGCGTGCAGTACAGGCTGACGCTGAGGATGTGCACCACCACGGGCACGGGCGACGCGAAGAACCGTGCGTTTTCCGGCGTGATTTCCGCGCCGCCGGTCAACTCGGCCAGGCGGGCTGCGCCGGCCGTGATCGGAATGGCGCTGAGCGCGAGCAGCGCGGTGGGTACGAGCCGCCCTGTCCTAGCGGAGGAGGTCACGGCACGAGCGCCTGCCGTAGTTCCGGTCATGACTCGATGGTGACGATTGAGGTGCGCCGGCTCATCGGTGCATAGGCCTGATCTGAGTCAGCCGATCATCCGACGGCACGGTGGTACTTTCGGCCGATGCGTTCCGCGCCAGCTTCTATCGGTTCTTGACGCGGTTGGTTTCGTAGGCCCACATGGCGATCTCGTTGTTGCTTCGTCCCCCCGCCACCGTGGTGAGGACCTGCCCTTCCCGGTCCGTGAGCGTCTCGATGGGTTGCAGCGGCGGTGCGGTGGGCCCGGCGTCGGCGAATGCCGCAAGCAGTCGTGCGGTGATGCTCGGGGCGATGAGCGCGTCGCCGCCCGCGGCGGCATGGACGGCTTGGGCGAGCAGATCGGGGCCCGCGTCTTTGAGCAGGAAACCCCGGGCGCCGGCTTGCAGTGCGGCGTAGACGTATTCGTCGAGGTCGAAGGTGGTGATGACGACGACGGCGAGGGGGTCGGCGACGTGCGGTCTAGCCAGGATGCGGGTGGCTTCGACCTCAATGCCGGGTTGGGCGTCGAGAATCATCCGGAGTCCGGTGCGGACGATCTCCTGATCGTCGGCTACGAGCACCCGGATGCTCATGTCGCCCACCCCGTCCGGGGCAGTACGGCGGTCACGCTCCACCCTCGACCGGGGTTCGGGCCGGCATCGCAGGTGCCGCCGAGCAGCTGAGTGCGTTCGATCATGCCGACGAGCCCGTATCCCGGCGGCGCTGGCGGGCGTGTGGCGCTGGTGTCCCCATCGTCGCTCACGCGCAGGCGCACCACCATGTCGTCCGCGGCGACACGGACCTCGATGCGGGTGGCGTGACCAACGTGGGTACCAGCCCGACAGCGACGATGAACCAAGCGGTCCGCCATGGACGATTCGGTCGCAGAACTCCTTCGAGCACTACGATCGGCACGAGCGCCCCTACGAGCGCCCCTACGAGCGCCCGGTCCCGCCATACTCGCAACGGCGGGCGGGGGACGAGGCTCGTCCCACCCAGAACGAAGAAGGGTGCGCACCCAATCACGGTACGGGAGCCGATGCCGTTCGTGATCAGTCCAAAGTACGAGACATGAAGCTGCCCCGGTTCTGTTCACAGGTGAGGCTTTGGATGGTTATGCGGCTTCGTGGTACTGGTAGAAGCGTGTTGCGCGGGAACTATCCGCCCGACGATGTGCGCGACTCTGGTGCAACGCCGGCCTCGGCGGCCGTCGCCTCGTCCCCGTCTCGTCCGTCGCGGCGAGCGACCCGAGTAGCGCGACCGACCTGGCACTGGTGGAGGCCAACTCCTGGTGATAAAGCACCAGGAGTTGGCCGTCCGAGTAGCCGGTGGCCGATCGAGATCGTCACCGGATGGACCTGGTAAGTAGGGAGCAGCTCGTCGCCATGCTGGAGGAAGCCACCGTCAGGCGACGAGGACGAAGGCAGCGCGGAAGGCTGCGCGGGCAGCACGCGCGGAACAGGCACCCGTTCCAGCCGAGGTGGATACCACCCAGTAGGCGCCAGCCGCTTCGTATCGTCTGGACATCCGCACTTGCTGCCGACCACTGCCGGGATATGCCGCGGTACATCCTTCGCCGGCAGGCTGACATGATCTGCCTGTCAACGGACTCGGGGGGATGCACGATGGTAGGTGTGGGGGTCACGACAACCAGCTATCGCGGATGGCGAGTCCTGAACCGGCTTGGTGGCGGGGGGATGGGCGTCGTTTTTCTCGCGGAGCGGGACGGGCACCGGGCCGCGTTGAAGATCATTCGTCCTGAATTGGCGGATGATCCAGCCTTTCGAGCACGATTTCGCCGAGAGGTTGAGTTGGCTCGCCGGGTAGGTGGCCTCCGGACGTGCCGGGTGCTGGACGCCGATCCGGACGCCGACGAGCCCTGGATTGCCAGTGTGTATATTCCCGGACCGACTCTGCAGGAGCACGTCGCCCACTATGGGCCGCTGACCGATGGCGCCCTGTGGGCGTTCGCCGCCGGACTGGCCGAGGCGCTCACGTCGATTCATGACGCTGGTGTGGTCCATCGGGATCTCAAGCCGGCGAATGTCGTCCTCGCCGCGGACGGTCCCCGTGTGCTGGATTTCGGGATCGCCCGGGCTGCCGACAGTACGACGATCACTCACAGCGGTCTGTTGGTCGGCAGTGCGGGTTTCATGGCTCCCGAGCAAGCCTCTGCCGAGGATGTCGGGCCGAGCGCCGACGTTTTCGCATGGGCGAGCACCGTCATGTTCGCCGCAACCGGGCGTCCACCGTTCGGTACCGGCCCGGCCCCGGCTGTCTTGCACCGCATCGTCCACAGCGTGCCTGATCTCACCGGCATCGACATTCCACTCGCTGCGCTACTGACTCGCGCCTTCGCCAAAGTCCCCGACGCTCGGCCCAGTGCGCAACAGCTTGTCGAGAACCTCGTGCGGACGCAGGGTTCGGCAGCGGCCGCTGCGGTCACGCGTCTTCTAACCTCCGCATGGAAGCCCACCGTGGAGCTTCGACCCGAGGGCGAACCGGAGATCATCGGTGGAACCGCTCGTCGTTCGCGGTGGCCCTGGGCGGCTGGCGCGACCGCCGTAACGGTGGTGGCGGGGGTCGTTTTTGCCGCCACGGGTCACGGGCCGATCATGCTGCAGGTCCCGCTGATCGCGCTGCGCGATCAGCCTACCGCGACGGCTCCCGCCGCCTCGTCTGTCGTCGCAACCCTCAGAGCGGCGGCAGCCCCGCCCGCTGCGAACGCGGCTTCTGGCCCAGCGGACCCTGTCGCTTTCCTGCACCAGTACTGGGAGGCTGTCGACCGACACGACTGGGCGGCCGTCTACAACTCCCAAGGCGCCGACCAGCGAGCGAAGACAAGCCAGGCCCAAATCGCCCGGGATTATCGCACTACCCGCCTGTTCGACGCTGCCGTTCTCGCGACACCCACTGCGCGCAACACCGCCCAAACCTCTTTCGCGGTGTCAGTTCAATACGTCAGTACGCAGGATGCCGCTGATGGCCCGGACGGTCAGGCTTGCACTCTCTGGAACCAGGGCATAATCTTGGACCGGCTGGACGGTCGCTTACGTATCACCGGTACCCACAACAACGACGCAGGCCTCGGCGAGTACTCACCCTGCCCGTCCGGATATACCCCCGAACAACAGCCACTGCTCGTACCCGATAATCTTCTTCCTCTCCAGGGATTCTGGTCCGGGCACGGCCGTTCGATGGCTATCCTCGGGACAACAGGGTTCCTGGACTACCGTACCTACATCCGATGCGATCAAAACCCGTACGGCTACCCCTGCGACCAATTCATTGGTGATGAGATCATATCCGGCGGGCACTCGTTCTTTACTTTCAGTAACGAACGTACGACTACCGGAACATACTCCGGAGATGTCACCGTCCTGGCTATCAGCGCCCCCCAGCCCCCGGACACCGGCACCTTCAGCATTGTGAACCACGTCATGACGGCCAGCATCGAATCAGACATCTCTTACTGTCAGACAGGGGCTCCCGCAAAGT
>NZ_CAUVXI010000202.1:0-871 GCF_963555845.1 Protofrankia sp. Cas8
GCTCGATGCCGCGACGCGGTACCAGCCCCGCACCCACTCCACCAATGATCATTTTTCGGTATTCGAGCCCCTTGAAGCGGTGCATCGTGCCCACGTGCACACCGTCATGCTGCTTCGGCCCGTCGGGGCCGATCTCGACGGCGGTGACGCCATCCTCGGAAAGCCGTTGAATGACCTCGCCGGCCAGCTGTCTGGTCGGTAGACACACCGCGATCGAGCCGTCGGTCATCGAGCCGTCGAGCGCAGTCCCCCAGGCCTGAATCTGCCGGCTGATCAGCTGCTGTTCCTCGGCCCAGGTGCCCACGCCGTGCAGCGCCGGGCGGCCACCGTGCAGCAGCGAGCGGTATCCGGCAAGGTTCTCCTCGCCACCGTCCAGATCGTCATATGTCTCGCCGCTGAGCAGTTCCAACGCCGTGGCCAGGATCTGCCGCGTCGTTCGGTAACTGAGGGTGAGCTTGGCTGAGCGTCCACGGATGTTGACCCCGAGGCTGCCCAGGGTGACGTAGTTGTCGTAGATGCGCTGGTGGGTGTCGCCGACGAGGAACATGTCATCCGCCATCGCGGGGACCATGGCGCGCAGCATCTTCCAGTGCGCGGCGCTGAGGTCCTGCGCCTCGTCGACGACGATGTGCCGGTAGCGGTAGCGCGGGGTGGAACCGGAGCTGCTCTCCCCGCTGACCTCCCGTTGGCCAAAAGTCCGCTGGATCTGCACCTCGCGGTCCAACTCCAGGCGTGCCGCGCGGCCGGCGAGCTGACGCCAGGTCCACACGCCGTTGTCCTCAAGGCGCTTTTCGAACCGTTCGGCGAGCCGCCAGACGGCGTCGCGGTCCTGGCGGGTGAGCGCACGGCCACGGCCCGGTCGGCGTGCCTT
>NZ_CAUVXI010000202.1:1127-5300 GCF_963555845.1 Protofrankia sp. Cas8
GAAATAGTCGGTCCGCGAGCTCAGTACCTGCCCGAGGATGACCTGTGACCATTCGCCGGCCAGGAACTCCGGCTCCCACCGTGTCTCGCCCAGTTCGAACAGCATGGTCCGCCACTGGTCGACGGCCACCGTGTCATCGACGATCCGGCGACGGCTGTCGAGCCCGGCTTCGGCGACGACCCTGCTGGCGAGCTTGTCGATGTTGATGATGTCCACCCGGGCTACCAGCTCCGGCCCGGCCAGCGCCAGCAGTCGGGTGCGCAGGTCCGCGGCGAGATTGCGGTTGAAGGTCGTCAACAGGATCGGTTTGTCGTCCCCCGGTGGCAGGCGTTCGGCCAGGTGGCGGGCGCGGTGCAGCGCCACGATGGTCTTGCCGGTTCCGGGGCCACCGCCGACCCTGGCCGGCCCGTTGTACCGGCGTTCGACCAGCTTGCGCTGGGTGGGGTGCAGGAAGACCTGCCAGCGGGCGAACGACTCGGCGAGAATCGCCCGCAGCGCGGCGTCATCGCTGGTGACCTGGGTAGCCGGGCGCCCCACCGCGGCGGCGAAGTCGTCGGGGTTGACCGGTTCACCGGCACGAACAGGGTCGGTCACCTCCTCCAGCACCTGTTCGAAGGTCTTGCCGTCGTGTAAGGCCAGCAGGACGTCGGCAGTGAGCTGGGGCGCGATGTCGGCGAGGGCGAGCAGTTCGTCCTCGGTGACGATCCGCCGGATGAGCGGGATCAGCGGTTCGGACACGCCGAGGTCGAGCAGGACCTGGTCTGCGATATCCGCGAAGAGCGGGCGCGGCCCCGCCTTTTCCATGGCTTTCACGGCTTGCGTGGCTTTCACGGCTTGCGTGGCTTGCGTGGCTTGCCCGGCGTTGCCGTCCGGCTCCGGCGGCAGGAGGCGTCCGACAATGCTGTCACCGACCGGGGACAGGTCGACGACCTCGATACCGCCGGTGACCCGGTTGATCTGGTAGCGGTACCGGTCGAGGTTGTCGTAGACGTCCTTACGGTTGCGCACCGAGAGGAGCAGGTAATCCTGCGCACCGACGTGCAGCAGCAACGCCCGGAAATCGTTGCCGACCCGGGCCGACCACAGCCGCGGGTCTCCCTTGAGTTGCTTGAAGTGCAGTCCCGGGCTCTGCGGATTACGCCGGAACTTGTCCTGGAACTCGTAGACCGCGCCCTTTTCGGTGCGTGACAGCGCCAGGATCTCCTTGTCCGCCCGTTCCAGGATCCGCAGCGTCACTCCACCCTGGCCACTCACCGGTCCACGTCCTCTCGTGCTCCATCCACCATTACGATCTTCTCGGCGAGTTCGGAGATGGTCCACTCGATGGCCGTTCGGGCATCCCAGCCGGCCGCGGCGTAGGCGGCGTCCCGGTCAGCGGTCTCGGAGTCGACGGTGGCACCAGGGTCGGAACCCGCGCCGGAACCCCGGCCGGAATCCGCGCCGCGCAGGAGCACTGCGACCCGGGCCGCGGGCCACGCGACCTCGGCCTGCCACGCCTGGTCACCGAGCTCATAGCCGATCTCGGGCGGCGGCACACCATGAGCCGACGCGCCGAGGGCCAGCACACCGCGGACAAGCGACTCCAGGCCGGGTTCGTCCGGGTCGAGCAGGTCCAGGACCTCCCGCCAACGATGGTCAGCCGGTTCGGCGCCGGTCTCCACCGGTCTGGACGCTCTGGACGGTTGGGACGGTGCCCGGCCGAGCCACGACGAGGTCTCGTCGTCGAGTGGGAGGGCCTGCGCCGCGGGCAGCAGCCCGGTGCCTTCGGCGACCGCGAGCAGCCCGGGGTCGAAGGCGTCGAGATCGCTGAACGCGAGCTGGACGCCGTCCCCGCCGCCGGAGTCGAGGAACTGCACCAGGTTGGTCCAGTACAGCCAGGCGGCCCAGCGAACCTTGTGATCGTCGGTGTCCGCGGCGGTGTCGGCGGTGATGGTCTGCGGCCGGTCGTCGACCACCGCCAGGGCCGACCACACCCGGTTGGTTGCGCCGGCTCGCTCGTCGATGAGCAGCACGAGCGGGCACCGGTTGGTGTCGGCGACCCGTAGCAGGATGACCGGGTCGCTGCCGCGCGGCGGCAGCTCGTCGCCGCGCAGTGCCGGCGCGATCAGGTCGGCGATATGCCGGGAGTCCGACGAGGTCGCCACCACTCCCGGTTGATTCAGCAGGCCGGCGAGCGCACCTTCGGCGCGGGCCCGCCACACCCGCGGGTCCGGGTCCCGCAGGAAGGCCAGCAGCATGTCGATCGGGTTCACCCAGACCAGCTCGGCGAGCTCCCCGCCGTCACGTCCGGTGCGCTGCTGGTAGTACGCGCGGGCGGCCTGCTGCCCGAGGCCGTGGTAGGGCGGCCACACCCGCGGCCGGTCGCCGCCTGCGCCGCCGGCGGTGCCGCGCCAGTCCTCCACGTCATCCCAGGTGAGCTGGAAGACGTGCACACCGTGAGCGCGCAACCGGGTGCGCTTGTCGGCGTCGTCGGCGAGCCGGTTGTGCTCGGGCGACGCATGGTAGCGATACCCGTCGAGGTACACGGCAACCTCGACGGGGGCCGCGTCCATGCGGACGAAATGGACGTCGGGTCGGGTGCCGCGGATGGCGTTCTGCAGCTTCATCCGCCAGTGGACGACCTGGCCGTCGGGTGCTTCCAACCGCAGATCGGCGATGCGGGCGCCGTTCTGGTCGGCTCCCCGGGTGATGCTGGCCCTGGTCTGCGAGGCGCTGTCAGGGCGTTCGGCCCAGTCGAGCAGGGCCTGCAGGAAGCGTAGTTCCAGCTCGCTTTCGACCTGGTCGAACAGGGAGATCTCGTCGGTCCGCACCGACGCTCCGACCGTCCACGGGTCGAGGAGCCCCCGCAGCATGCCGAGCGCCTCGGCCCGGATCATCAGCGGGAACTCCCTGTCCCGGGCGTAGCGCAGCAGGCACCGGTGGCAGGCGGGTTTGCCCGCACCGACACAGCGGCAGCCTTCGATCACAGCCTGCGCGGCCTGCAGCACCTCGCGGAAGCTGTCCGGGTCACTGATCCGATGCAGGTAGCCGGTACCACCGGGCTGAATGTCGTGGACGACGAGGAACCGGCGAGTATGCCCGGTGTCGCGGTCGGGCATGACCGCCGCCACGACCCGCAGATGATCTGGATCACCGCCGTAACGGGCGGCGATGCCCAGCCGCAGAGCCGCGGCGAAGGAGACGATCCGCTCCGCCACGGCGGCGGTGACCGCCGGCACGAGGATGCGCAGTGCCTCGGTACGCAGCTCGTGGGCGAGGACCAGGGCGACGTGTTCCGCGGCATACGGGTCCCGCCGGTACCGGCACCACGGCCGGTGGTGGTCGGCCGCCCTGTCACGACCGCCGGCCGGGCCGCCGACGGACGAGGTGGCCGTGGTCAGCGCCGGTCCTGCCACCGGCGGCGGCCCGTCGCTGGTGGTGCCGCCGCACGACGTGCACGTGTAGAAGGGGTTGAGCCGCGTCTCGACACCCGCGAACGTGTCACCGGCGGGCCGGTCGTACCGGGCCGCGCCCAGATTGAACTCGCGGATGACGGCGTGGCGGGTGTAGTCGACGCCGAAGGTGACATGGTCGTGCCGCCAGGACCGGTCGACGTCCGCCGGGTCGATGTCGACCGCGACCTGCGTGGTGTAGTGCCTGATGTCGCGGTCGTCGGAGTCGTCGCGGATTCTCGCGTCCTCCCGCCGGTCATGCGAGGTGACTGTGGTGGGCCGCAGGACGGTGAACAGGTTCCCCGCGTCGGCGATCGCCGCGGCGGTGCAGCGGGGACAGCGGGTGGTGTCCTCGGCGGCCAGCGTGGTGCGGACGTAGCCGCACGCCGGGCAGACCCGCCACTGCTGGTAGGCGGGCCGCTTGGGCGAGCCGATGTCGAGCCCGGAGACGGTGTGCCGGTAGCCCAGCACGTAGTAGCTGTTGCCGGGGGCGAGTTCCACCAGCGCGGGACGGGCCGGGCGGCTGTACTCCCGCAGCTCGCTGTGGAAGACCCGGTTGTCCTCGCCGCTGCGGTCCTCCCAGGCGAGTGTGGCCTCCAACGCGGTGCGGGTGTCGATCAGCGCGTAGTTCGGCAGCAGCCCGGACTCGACGAGGGTGCCGTGGGCCGAGGCCTTGCCGATCTCCGCGATCCGCCGGGCGACCGCCCGGCGTTCCGCCCGCAGCGCCCGGTGTTCACGGTCC
>NZ_CAUVXI010000202.1:5629-10773 GCF_963555845.1 Protofrankia sp. Cas8
TCGGGGTCGGAGGTGATCAGCAACGCCGCGGCCTGCTCGATCGCGTCGAGCCGGTAGCGCAGGTCGGCCAGGCGCCCGTCCCACTCGGCCTCCACCGCCCGCACGGCGTGGCCCAGCCCGCCGGTTGCGTAGTCACGCAGTTCCGCGGCGGCGGCGGCGCTGACCCCGGTAGGAGAACCGCTTGGGCCGAACAGGCTGAGGAACTCCGTGACCTGCGTGTCACCAGCCGCGAGAGCGGCTTCGGTGAAGGCGGCGAGCCAGCCGGACGGGCCGAACAGCGCCGACGCCCACCGTGGCAACGCCAGGACGCCGGGGAACCGGCCGCGGGCGGTCAGATCCACCAGGTGCGCTACATACTGGCGGCGCAGGATCTCCACGGCGGACAGGTAACACCCCGGCGGAACGATCTCCCCCGCGATCATCTCCCGTGGGTCGGTGAGGTAGTAGCGGTCGCGTTCGCGGCGGCCCAGCAACGTCAGCACGAACGCGTTGCCGCTGCGCCGCCCCGCGCGGCCCGCGCGCTGCACGTAGTTGGCGGGCCCTGTCGGCAGCGACGCCAGCACCACCGCCGACAGGTCGCCGATGTCGATACCCAGTTCCAGGGTGGGGGTGCACGACAGCACGTTCGGGTCGGTGTACCGGCTGCCGTCCCGGAACTGCTTTTCGACCTTCTCCCGCTGGGGACGGGTCAGCATGCCGGTGTGCTCACCGGTGACGACCCGAAAGATTCCGCCCTCGGTGTACAGCCGCCGGTAGTAGTCGGTGGAAACGTCATCATCCGAAGCGCCGGCGAGAGCGCTGGCGGGAGCGCCCGCGGTGAGCCGGCCGGGGCAGCGGTACCGCCCGCAGCGCTGCCCGACCCAGTCGGCCACCCGCGCCGGGGGCACGGTCTGCGTCCACGCGCACGAGTCGCAGCGGACTCCGGCGGCAGCCACCTCGCCGGCATCAAGCCGGGTCACCCGGATGTGGCCGGGTTGCAGCCCGTAGACGACGGTGGTGGCGTCGTCGGCGACCCGCCGCGCCAACAGCCCGGCGTCGGCGAGGACGGGTAGGAGCCGGGTCAGGTAGTCGGTGGCGTGCTCCCGGGACAGCTCCAGGCAGCGGACCGCCCAGTCCTGGTACCAGCCGCCGCGGGCGGTCAGGACGTCGAATTCGCTGCGGCGCTTCGGCGCGGACGCCAAGAACGCCGGCGCGGACACCCCGCGGGGGAACGCGGGCATACCGCTGGGCCGCCCGCCCCACACCTGCCAGCGGGCCCCGGCCTGGCCGAGGTAGCCGTCGAGCCAGCGGTGGCGGATCGCGCCGCGGATCCGCAGCCGCTCTCCCACGCCGCGGACGAACGCCAGGTAGGTCGCCTCGTCCGCGGGCGCGCCGGTGGTGACCGGCCCGTGCAGGAACACGTCCCGGCACAGCGCGGCGATCTTCTCCGGTTCGTCGAGGATGACCTCGGCGGCGGCGGTGCGGGTCAGCTCCAGGGTGCGGCCCTGTCGGGACCGTAATCCGAACTCCATGATCGCAGCGAAGGCGAGCCGGTCGGCGATCAGCTGCCAGACCTCCGCGCCGCCGGCATGCTCACCGGCGAGCAGCCCGTCGATCCCGGGCTGGTCGTGCAGGTCCGGCGGGACGATCGCGGCCAGCGTCCCGGGGTCGGCCGCGGGGTCGGTGGCGGCGGCGATCAGATCGGCGAGCAGGTCGTTGAGCGCCACCGGCACACCGGGGCGCAGCTGGCCGACGAGCAGCGAGCGCAACGAGAACGTGTACGACCGGTTGGCGACGAACCCGGCACGGTGCGCGGCGTCCTGCACCGAGTCGTTGAACAGCAGCGTCCGGCGTTCCCGGCCGGTGAGCTCACCGCCGGTGAACAGCTGGGTGACCGCGACCGAGGCGAGCGTGGCGAGCCCGGCACCCAGGTAGCGGATGCCCTGGTCCAGGCCGCAGGCCGGGCAGCGGTCGGCCTGCGCTCCACTGACATCCGAAAGATCACCGAGGACGGCGACGCCGTCACGGATGCGGGTCGTGCCACGGTCGCCGGACGCGGGGGTGCCCGGCGCGGGTGCGTCGGGCCCGGGTGCGTCCCGCGCCGGGTC
Organism: Protofrankia sp. Cas8; assembly: GCF_963555845.1. Taxonomy (NCBI): domain Bacteria; kingdom Bacillati; phylum Actinomycetota; class Actinomycetes; order Frankiales; family Frankiaceae; genus Protofrankia; species Protofrankia sp. Cas8. The sequence goes on from NZ_CAUVXI010000202.1 coordinate 7,717, forward strand.
GAACGGCCGGACCCGGCTGCCCGCCGCCTCCAGGACCAGCAGGCCCCGACTCGGGTTCGCGATCTCGCTCGCGGTGGCGGCGATCAATGCCCGGACCTGGCGCTTGTCCGCGCCGACACCGGCACGGTAGATCTTGTCCGGGTCGGTGATGAGCTCGGCGGGATCGCGTTCGGGTGAGATGGCCGCCCAGCCGGACCGGCCGCAGTGCCGGCAGTGGATCGCCGGGAGCCGCGCCTGGCGCCGGTCGGTGACCACCGCGTCCGCGTCGGAGGCTTCCGGGTCGGGGTCGCGCAGCGGTTCGCCGTCCCAGCCGAACGTGGGCGCCGTCCCGACGCCGCGCAGCAACCGGGACACGGCCCGTACCCACAGGTGCGTCTCCACGCTGACCAGCGGCCGCAGCGCAGAGTCGCGCTCATCGGGATCGTCGGGCTTGTCGGAGACCCGGGCGCTCGACAGCAGCGCGACGAACCGGGCGAGCGCAGCCGCGGCCAGGTCCGACCCGGTCGCCAGCGCCGCGCCCCAGCTGTAGGCACCCCGGCGCGGCAACAGTTCGAGGATCTCGCCGGCGGTCGTCGGCTGGTCACCGATGATCTCCAGCACGGCCGCGGTCAGGATGTGGCCGCGCAGCTTCTCCCCGAGATGGCGGGGGTCGATGTTGTCGTCGCCGAGCACAGCCAGCGCGATCCGTCCCATCGCGGACGGGTCCCGGCCCGGGTCTGCGATGGCCGCGAGTTCCGCCGGGTCGGGCACGGGCAGACCGTAGTCGAGCTTCCCGATGATCTCGCTGGTACTCCGGCGGGCCTCCCCGACCAGCGCCTCCTCCTCGAAGGGCACCCCGAAGACCTGGCCGGCGACCTCGCGGATACCCGCTCCCCCGGCGGTGCCGCTGCCCTCCCCCAGGGTCGCCGATGTCGCCACCGGGCAGATCGTGCCGAGCGGACGGCCGGGCTCGGCCTTGCCGGTCGCCGCGGCCAGACGCCGCAGCAGCATCGCGACGTCGGTGCCCTGAGCGCCGTCATAGGTGTGGAACTCGTCCAGGACGACGTAGGCGAGGTCGGCGCCATCCCACAACGACAGATCGTCGGCGCGTTGCAGCAGCAGGTCGAGCATCTTGTAGTTGGTGACGAGGATGTCCGGCGGGGTGCGGCGCATCTCCGACCGCTTGGTCATCACCCGGGTGTAGCTGACCTCGGGAACATCACCGATGTACAGGCCGGCGGTCACATCGGCGAGCCCGGCCTGCTCCAGATAACCGTTGATGCGCAGCGTCTGGTCGGTGGCCAGGGCGTTCATCGGGTACAGCAGCAGCGCCTTGACCCCGATACGGCCCGCCCGCCGCGCCCGCTGACAATGGTCGAGGACGGGAATCAGGAACGACTCGGTCTTGCCCGAGCCGGTACCGGTGGTCACCATCGTCGGGCGGGCCGGGCCGTGCAACGTACTCAGCCGCTCGAACGCCTTGGCCTGATGCTCGTACGGGGTGAAGTTCGCCGGCACCCACTCCAGATGGCGGCGCCAGCCGTCGGCCGCCGGCCGGAACGGCGTACGGATCCGCAGGTAGGGGCCGCGAAAGATGCCATGCTCGGGATGGTTGAGGAACGTCGCGAGCGCCTCACGTTCGCCCGCGTCGGCGAGCGCGAACGTGGTGGTCAGATACTGGGTGAGGTTCGCCCGCAGGCCCTCGGCGGCAAGCGTCGGTCTCACGGCGTCCACCCCGCGTCCTTCGCCGCCTGCAACCGGGCGCTGAACACCGCATGGGCTTGGCGCATCTCCGCTTCCCGGTCCGCCTGGTAGAACGGCGGCGAATACCCCTCCGGCGGCGCGACCCGCTCCGGATCCTCCAGATGCGCCATCAGCTGGACGTAATGCTCCTTCACCTGCCCAAACCCGAAGGCGTACGAGTCGGCGGCCAGCCGCCGGCCGGCGGCGTCGAAGTACATCTCCGCCTCCCGGTCGGCGAGGATCGGGTAACGCGAGCGGTAGATCGCCACCAGCTCCTCGGCCTCAATGCCGAGCCACACCGAGACCAGGGCGTCGATCTCGACGAGCGCGGCCCGCCGCTCGTACTCGGTCCGCAGTGGCGTCGCCCACTCCCAGGCCGGACCGACCTCGGCCAGTGGTGCCAGGCGAGGCCAGCCGACCACCCAGCCTTCGCCGTCTGCCCAGACAGGGTCATGCAGTTCCGCCCACAGGTCCGAATACGCGTTCGTCAGGCAGTTGAGCCGCAACGTCCGCAGCAACAACGCCGACGCCAACGGATGCCCCGGATCCGCCGCCGGCATGATGTTCATGTCCGCAACACGAAGATCCGAGCGCCCGGAAGCCCTCAATAGATAATCCAATGGAAGCGCTGCCCAGAAACCAGCAGCAAGAACCGTAGATCGATCGTCAGCTAATGCAAGCGAATGCACGGCATCTACATGAGCCGGCCCAGGCGGAATCAGCGCCGCAAAAAGGGAACGCTCGGTATTGAATGGGATCATGCGCCGCCAGGCGAGACGATAGTATTCGGTGTACAGTTTTCCATCCCATTGATCCTTGGCGGTATCATAGCGCTCAGGTTCGCACGCACGCGCGTAGTTGGTCCGCGGTATCGCCGTGGCGGTGAGCCCCGCGAGATCCAGGACATCCCAGTCACTGTTGCTGTTACACGGCACCCGGGGAGTCTTACAGAAAGGTGTCGCCACACCAAGATGCGGACCCTGAATAATCAAGTCACCCATACATGCGACGGAATGCGGATTCAACCGGATAATACCGCGATCCTTGGCAACCTTTTCATGATATCCAGCACTTATCTGGAGGCCCACCGAACCAAGACGCCGATCCGCTTTGGAGAGGGCGGCAATAGCGCCCTGCTCAAGCAGCGTCACCGGATACAGGAGCGCGGTACGCTCAACAGGTGCGCTCGTCTCACCTCTGAGTCGTTGCCACTCCGCGAGCAGGGCGAGGTCAACGTCGATCACCCGCGCTTTGTGAGGTCGCCGGTCCCATGATCCGGCATACCGCTGCCCCGGCACCGAGCCCGAACCGTCGTGGTCAAGGGAATCGACAAGC
>NZ_CAUVXI010000203.1:0-6853 GCF_963555845.1 Protofrankia sp. Cas8
GGGCCAGCACACTTTCCAACAGTTCGCGGGCACCGGCATAGTCCCCGGGCGACCGCAACGTAGCGGCGAGGTTCCCGGCCGCGAACAGGGTGTCCGGGTGATCCTCCCCGAGGATCTGAGACCAGCAGCGGTATGCGTCCCGGGCAAGGATATGGCTGTTCGGATAGTCCCCCCGCTCCCGCAAATACCAGACAAGCCAGAAAACCATGTTCCGACTGTCCGGGTCGTCGTCGTCGACAAGCCCAACGGTCAGCGCATGCGCCTGGATCTGGGCGTACCGCGGCCACGCCGCCGGCCGGTCCTGTACCAGCGGATGCCCCTGCGCCAACAGCCGGCACACCGCCGTGCGTAACCCCGGCCGCCACTCGGGCGGGGTGTCCTCGCGCAGCACCTCCTGTACCAGCCGGTGCATCACCACCGTGTCCCCGACCCGGCGCACCAGCGCGAGACGCACCAGCCGACCGACCGCCTCCGCCAACCCCACCCGGCCCGCTGCCACCCGATCCAACGGCTCCGGCAGTACCTCCGCGGTATCCGGACGGATCAAATCGACCGGGATCGGCTCCGGCCCGAAATGCGCCCACAACCGTGCCAACATCACCACCGCCGGGTCATCCAGCGCATGCAAGGTCACCGTCCAGGTCACCGCGACCGGCCGCACCCCCTTCGGCGCCCCCGCCGCCCACAACGCCTGCCGTTCCTCAGCCAGCAGCCCCGCATACTCGCCCGGCGCCATACCGGTCTCGGCGAGAAACGCCCCGGCTTGCTCCACCGCCAACGGCAGATCCCCGACCGCGGCGGTGACCTGCTCCGCATCCGCGTCCCCGACCGCCGATACATGCCCACGCAGCAGCCGCACCGCGTCCCCCCGCGGCAGCACATCCACCTCCACCGTGCCTGCCAGCCGCGACCACCGGCCGTCCCGGGACGTCACCAGCACATGCCCGCCGCCCACCGCTGCCGCCGCCAACACCCCGAAAGGATCATCCGGTTCGGTGGCGTTGTCCAACACCAGCAGCCACCGCCGGTACCGCCGCCCCTGCCCAAGTAGCCCCACCACCACACGCGCGGACTCCTCCGCCGTCCCCGCCACCGCGACCCCACACCGGTCGGCGAGCTGCGCCAACGCCGCCACCATCGACCCCGGATCCTCCGCCGGCACCCACCACACCAGGTCGTAGTCCCGGGCATGCCGGTAGGCGTACTCCACCGCCAACTGCGTCTTACCGACCCCGCCCAGGCCGTGCACCGCCACCGGCAGCGCCACCGTCACCCCGCCACCGGCCAGCCGCTCCCGGACCCGCGACAACTCCACATCCCGGCCGGTGAACAGCCGATTGCGCGGCCAGCCCACCGACCACACCTCCGGCGCCACACCTGGAAACCGCGGCCCCTCATCCGCCGTCCGGCCGGGGAATGCCGGTGCCGTCGTCGGCCGTGCTTCACCCCTGCGCACCGCATCGACCGCCGCCGCCAGACGGCCTGCGGCCACCTCCGCGGCGACCCCGAACAGATCCGTACGCACGATCCCGTCCAACGGCGCCGGCGGGACGAAGTCCACGACCCGCACCGGCAGCAACCGCCGCCGCGCACCTACCAGGTCCGACCGCCAGGCCGCCTGCCACTCGGCCGCGCACGCCTCCGACGCGACGTAGGTGGGAGACAACACCGCCACCGTCCGTGCCGAGCGGGCCATCCCCGCGGCCATCCGTTCCGACCAGGACATCCCCGCGACCATGTGCCACGCCTGCACCAGCACCCGGAACCCGGCAGCCTCCAATTCCCAGGCCACCCACTCCGCCCAGCCCCGATCCGCCTGCGTGTACGAGACGAAGAAATCCCACTCGAACCCGCCGGTACCCCCACTATCGGCCACACCCACAGCATCCCACCCCCCACCCACCGCAGGAGAACACCCCGAAATGCGCCAGCGCAACTGCGGACGGCCACACACGCTGCCAGAAATCCACCCCGGTTCCCGCTGACAAAGGCGAATGGCGACCGCCCGACAGTGCTGCCATCGAAGCCTGGCAGGACAGTCGTGTAGCCAACTGTGTAGCCGAGCCGGCGAATGTCCACGGACGGACAGCGGCCGTCGGTGGAACCCGAGCCCCGGTCGGACCGACAACGCAGACGAACCAGGACACCGACAGGCGAACGGAACCGACTGTGCAAGGCAGAGAGGGGCCCGCCGCGTGCCCGTATACCAACGGTCAGCATGTGGTCTGATCTGTGGTCTCTGGCGAGAGCTGGACCGCTGCTGACCTGGTCCGGAGTGCTCCAGAGCAGGTCAGCAGCAGTAACCGCACAGGTTTCCCAAGCTCGTAGCGTGGATCGTGGAGAAGAGGTTGGCTCTCGATCTGCTGTAGCAACCGGTGTAGCAACAGCCACGGACGTTGGCGGACCACTGCGTATCCCGGCGGAATCCGCGACCTGGGCTGGGGCTGGTGAGGCAGGGGTCGGTCCGTGCCTTACAAGCGAGTGGTCGCAGGTTCGATCCCTGCCGCGCCCACGAGCTGGTTTCGTATGCTCGTTGATCTTCGATCAAGCTTGCCACCAGCTGCAGACCGGCAGCGGATACACCGGGGCGTAGTCCTCCGGACCCGCGGTCATGCCGCCCGCCCGTCCACATCCGGGGTCCAGCCGTCCGGACCGTCGCCGACGATGTCGATCAGTTCGGCGACTGCCGGCACCGGATACCGACGCGCCATCCGGGCAATTTCGGCATCGTCGACCCAGGCCGCCCGGACCCGGATCGGGTCGGCCTGCCCGTCCAGGAGCACGTAGCCGACCCCGGGCATGTCCTCGCCGATCTCGTCGGCCCGTGCCCCGCGGTCGCGGGCACCATCCCCGAGCACAAGATCAACCTGGTCGGCTTCGGTCATCCGCAACGCGACCCGCACCGGGAACAGGTCCCGGAACGGCAGCACCTCTTTGCGGGGATCATGCACCGCACCGATCACCGCGACGCCCGGTGCGCGGCCTTAACCTCGCCGCTCGGACCCGGCTCACCCTCACCTATCTATCCGGGCTCCAGGGCGTCCCCGGTGTCGATGTCCGCCTGCACACCGCGACCCTGTACAACTCGATCTACCGGTTCGACGCCGACATGCTCGTCAACACCCACGTCTACGGCGCGCCCGCCGCGCATTCCCCGGTTATCCACCTCCGTCAGACCACCGGGGGGAGCCTGTTCGAGCATTACACCGCCAGTTTCGAGAAGGTCTGGGTCACTACCGAAGGAGCCTGGTAGATCCGTGGCACGTATCGACTATTTCAACGACCCGAACGCCCCCGCCGCGAACAGCGTCGTCCCGTCGGTCACCGCGGTGGTCACCGACGAGCAGGGTCGTATTCTCATGGTCCACAAGACCGATAACGACCTGTGGGCGTTGCCCGGCGGCGGAATGGACCTCGGCGAGTCGATCGCGGACGCCGCCGTCCGCGAAACCAAGGAAGAGACCGGCATCGACATCGCGGTCACCGGCCTGATCGGGGTGTATACCAACCCCCGGCATGTGCTTGCCTACGACGACGGCGAGGTCCGTCAGCAGTTCTCGCTGTGCTTCACGACCCGGATGCTCGGCGGCACCCTGCGGACCAGCAGCGAGACCAAGGAAGTCCAGTTCGTCGTCCCCGGCGACCTCGACACGTTGAACATCCACCCGTCCATGCGTTTGCGGATCGATCACTACCTCGAAGGCCGACCCACGCCCTACATCGGCTGACCAGCCGCCGCCAGCCGCGTGAACGTCCGATCGATCGAGGCCGCCAGCACCGGACGGGCACGGGCGATCGACCGTTGCACCACCGACCCGTCCCCGTAGCGAGAGAAGATTTCCGCGACCCGCTCAGGGAACGTGAACCGCTGCCCCTTCGGCCCGGTCGTCATGTCCGCCAGGACCAGCGCGTCCATGACGGGGGAGTCCTCCAGCGCCCACGGGGCCAGTTCCTCGGACAGGCCCCGTTCCTCGGCTTCGATCCGCGCGCAGGAGTGATGCGCCACCAGGGCACACAGCCGATCCGTGGCATCTTCTCTTTGAGCCAGATATCGGGCGCCGTCCACCGGATGGAACCGCAACAGGGCCAGCGACGGCGCGTAGCCGATGTCGTGCAGCCACGCCGCAGTGACCAGAAGATCCCGCTCGGTCGGATCGACGGCCACCGCAGCATCCCGAGCACGAGCCGCCACCGCCTGCACATGCAGCCACCGGTCGCCCAACGGCATCAAAAGTTCGCTTGCCAACCGCTTGGCAGCCGCTACATCCACCCATCCGACAGTACGTACCGGCCCGCCATGCGTCAGCCAAGCCGAGCACACTGCCGAATACACGACCCTGCCAGTTCAAGGGCGCGGCGCGGGCCGCGCCGCGCGACGGCGACCTCAAGGAGTCAGTGCGCCACATGTGATAAATCTTGTGGCTCACTGATGGGAGACTTGGGTGCGGGGTCAGGCGTTGACCGCGGAAGACCGCGAGGAGATTTCTCGTGGGATTTCGGAGGGTCGAATTCCACCGGCCGCAACGCCGTGCCGACGAGCGGTTCCGGGGGCACCGGCTGCACCGGTGCGGCAATCTTCACCTTGACTTCCGCCGAGCCGGCCCGCGCGTTCGGGTCGGCGTCCATCACCCGCACCACCCGCCATTCCCGGCCCTCGGTTGTTGCAGAATCCACAGTGCACCGCTCACGAACCGCGTATCAACCTTTATGTGAGAGTCACATGCCAACGTGATATAAGCGTGAAGCAAAGGACATGCGAACCCGACTTGAGTCGGGTCGACGAGTAGGCAATTTTGGTACGACGTGTCTGTTTGCTTCACAGCTAAGATCGGTGGCATGGACGATCAGGAACGAAGATCACCTGTCTGCACGGCACGTGGCGCGATCGCCGGTGAGGACTGGCAAGCGGTCGCCGACGCCGTCAACGAACGGATCTCGCCCGCCGCCTGGCCACCGTTGAGCAACTCGTCACCGCGCAGACCGCCAACAGGTAAGAGGCCAGAATTCCGACAATGGGCATTGGTGCCCGCCGGAATCCTGACCCCTGCACCGCACAGCGGCACCAGCCGCCCGATCACTCAGCCTGCCACGGGTAGCCACCCATCCCGCTCCCGTGACGGCACCAGCTCACCCACCGGCCGGAACACGAGCGTCACATCAACATCGCCGAACGCCTCGGCAAACCCGACCCCGTCCGGCAGCGACGCCCAGGCGCGCATCACCTCCACTGGCCGGTCTGCCGGATGAATCGTGATCGAGCATGCGCCCCCGTCTGATACGACCCGGGGGTGTCCGTCGCTGGTCATCGGCCGCCGGCCCGATGTACCGACCGTGCCAGCGCCGCACCCAGGAGTACCCGCCCGGCCGCGGGAGCCGTAGCGGTGTCTACGAAGAAGAACAGCGGGCACACCTGATAGTCGTCCCAGCCGCTCTCCACCGCGAACAGCTCCGCCGATGCAGCCGAATCAAACGTGATCGTGGTGTCGCGGACCCGCCGTTCCTCCCCTGGCTCGAACCGCACCACGCCGTAGAGCACGGGTATCCGTCCGTCCCCGCCGTCATCCGTCGCGCCTGTTTCGGCCATCGAACCCCACCGTCCCATCCCGTCGTTGGTTGGACGCCGGCCCGGACCCGCGGAGACGACGCGCTCAACACGGAGCCGGGCCGGTTGTGCCACAGGCTTGCGTGCCACCCCGCCGCACCGGAAGACAAGATTCATCATCTGAAAGTCACCTGATCACGCGGTCTGCGAGCGGCTCGCGGATGGGTGGAACGCCTGACACGGTAGGCGAGGTTGATATACATGGACGCCCCGACGGACATACCCTCAGGGTCGGTCCTGCCACGAGACGTGACCCTCTCTCCCGGCTGGAAGGCAACCGCCCGACATGCCACCGTTCACACTCGGCCCCTACACCGTCTCCGAACGGCTCCTGTCACGGGACGACATGCGCGCCACACTCGCCGCCCGTGACTTCGGCGCCGCCTTCCGACTCATGCGCAAGTACGACGGCGCCAGTCAGAACCGCATCGCCTCCGGTGTCGAAGGCCTGAGCCAAAGCCGTGTCAGCAAAATCATGCGCGGTGAGGATCGCATCGCCACCCTCGACCTGATCGAACGCATCGCCGACGCACTACGGATACCGGGCGCTCTGCTGGGTCTCGCCTCTCGACCTTGGGAAGTGATCGTCACCGACGCCCGACCAGGACCGCTGCCGTCGCAAGCCCCCGCCCGAACGGCACCGGCTCTGACCCAGAACGGCGACTCGGACCGGCCGGACCCGGTCACGCTGCTGCACGACGACGACACCTGGACGTCGGAGCGAACCGCCGAACTCGCCGAACTCCTCGGCACAGACGACGGCCTGCCCGTGCACGCGGCCAACGCCGCCCGCCTGGCCCACGAATGGCTGATTGCCGAACCGCCGCAGATCGTCGCAATGCAGGTCGGACGGCGGATCGGTGACGGCCTCCTGAACAAGGTTGAAGGCCGGGTCGCGCACCTGCGCAGGCTCGACGACTTCATCGGCGGGAAAGACCTCAACAGCCTCGTCGAACGGGAACTCACCGCCACCGTCGACCTCCTCCGCACAGCCAGCTACGACGAACGACTCGGACGCCGCCTTCTGTCCGCCATCGCCGAACTGTGCCAACTCGCAGGCTGGGTCGCGATGGACGCCGGACTTTCCGTACCCGCGTCCCGGTACTTCACCGGCGGAGTCAAAGCCGCGCACGCCGCAAACAACCAGCCCGTCGCTGCCAATCTGATCTCCACGCTGAGCTATCAGGTCGCCAACCAGGGCGACCCGGCCGACGCCGTCCTGCTCTCCCATACCGCCTGCCAAGGTGCCCC
>NZ_CAUVXI010000203.1:6995-10262 GCF_963555845.1 Protofrankia sp. Cas8
GCGACCGCGACCACCCTCGCCCTGCTGAAAGAACGCGTGGCATGGGCACACGCCAAGGTCGGCGAACTCACGAACACCGAGAAGGCCCTTGCCGAGGTCGACCGCCTTTACGAACAGCGACGGCCCGACGACGACCCCACCTGGGTCTACTGGCTCAACGAAGACGAAATCAACATCATGAAGGGTCGCTGCTACGTCGAACTGGGTAAACCCGACCGCGCCGAACCCCTCCTCACCGACGCCCTGAGGAACTACAGCGACGACCACGCCCGTGAAGTCGCCCTGTACGAAACATGGCTTGCCGAAGTCCACTTCCAGAAAGGCGACATCGACCAGGCATGCGCGAAGGCCACCAGGGCGCTCCTCCTGGACGCACGGGCCAACTCCACCCGCAGTTCCGAACGCGTCCAGACCCTACGCGCCAAGCTCCGTCCCTACGCCGACAATCACGCCGTCCAGGAGTTCGAAGAGCTTTACCACTCCACTATCGAGACAGTCTGAACACGACAGGCCATTCGATCAACGGATATATCGAGCTGTCTGTCGAATCCTTCCCTTTTGGATCAAGAGCGCGGCACAGGCCACGCCGTACAACCCAGACCAGGAATGGCACGTTTGCCAGGCACACCGACACCCGCGGGCATGCCGGTCAGGCCGACCGCCGCCGGATAGGCGAATCCATGCCGTACCGAGCGGCACGGATTCGCGATGCTCGTCCTGTTCCCCAGGCCGGTTCACCAAACACCCGAGCGCTTTCCGGAATACGCAGCCATGCGACCACCGGAGACCATCACTGGGCACGCCAGGGGGCAGACGAAAACCGAGCAGGTGCACGCCATCGGGCAGCCGGGCAATGGCCATAACTTAGGTGATCGGTTCTCGGTAGAGTTGGTGGCGTGGGCCACGATGCGAGCGCGGGGCTGTCTGCGGACGGCTGGCTGCCGGACCTGGTGACCGTGGGTGCCCTGACGAAGGTGTTCACGCCGGAGTTGGTCGACGAGGTGCTCGAGGAGGTGGACGCGGTCGAGGTCCGGCGGCGGTCGCTGCCGTCGCGGATGGTCGTCTACTTCGTGCTGGCGCTCTGGCTGTTCCGGGGTCGCAACTGCGGCTATCTGTGGGTCCTGGACAAGCTGGTCGCCGGGCAGGCGCCGGACGCCTCGTGGAGGTTGCCGACCCAGCCGGGGCTGTCGAAGGCGCGCACGCGGGTCGGCCCGGAGCCGCTGCGGATCCTGTTCGAGCGGGTCGCGGGGCCGCTCGGCGAACCCGGCCAGCCCGGGGTGTTCCTCGGCGGCCTGCGGATGGTCGTCATCGACGGGGCGACGAGTTCGCTGCCGCGCGACGACGACAACCGGGCCGAGTTCGGCGGCCCGTCGAACGCCGGCGGCCAGACGCCGTTCCCGCAGGTCCGCTGGGTCATCATGGCGGAGGCGGGGACCCAGTCCCTGCTGGGAGCGACGTTCGGCGCCTACACCGCCGCCGAGACGACCCTGGTGCGTGCGCTGTTGCCGCTGCTCGGGCCGGGCATGCTCACGCTCGCGGACCGCCGTTACCTGTCCTACGCGCTCGCGTCCGAGGTACGCGCGACCGGTGCCCACTTCCTGTGGCGCGCGAGCGCCTCGTTCGCGCTGCGCCCGGTCGCCAAGCTGCGCGACGGCAGCTACCTGGCGAAGGTGCGCCCCGGCCTCGGCGAGCGCGGCGGACCGATGACCGTCCGGGTGATCGAGTACACCGTGCAGACCCGCACCGTCGGCGACGACGGGTCCAAGGAGACCACCTCCGAGCTGTTCTGCCTGGTCACCGACCTCCTCGATCCGGACGAGTACCCGATGCTGGACCTGGCGTGCGCCTACCCGGCCCGCTGGACCGCCGAGATCGTGATCGGCCACCACACGACCGACATGGGCCGTGACCAGCCCGTCCTGCGCAGCAAAGGCCGCGAGCACGTCGCCCAGGAGATGTGGGCGCTGTTCGCCGTCTACCAGGGACTCCAACGCCTGATCAGCCTCGCGGCCGGCGCGCTCGGCGCGCCTCCCGACACGATCAGCTTCCCCGCCGCACTGAACGCCGCGGCCGACTCCGTCGGCGCGGCTTTTCCCCCCTGACCAACTCGCCCTCGCCTGCCTGCTCCTGCTGATCGAGCCTCACGCCACCATCCGGCAGCGCCCCGACCGCCGCGCCGAACGCCGGACCCGGCGCCCCTCCGACCGCTTCCCCCAGCTTCGGGCCCAGGACCCGCCCACCCGGACCGTCGAACACCGCCTCCAACTCCACTGCCTGGACCCGGCTTGGCCAATCAACGAACAAATCCCGAGGCGAACTGTTAAGTCATGACCATTGGGGCAGCCGGGCCACAGCATGGGGTCGCTTCGCTTCCCTGGCAGCCCGGCCCCTCGTCCAGGGTAGGCAAGACTATCTGCGGTCACCTTGAGACCCGTGTAGATCGTCAATCCGACTCGGATTTGTAGATCGCGGGCACCTGACATCCATCCATCCTGTTTGCGTTACCTGGTTTCAATCCGACTCGGAATTTGTAGATCGCGGGCACTGGACACGCTGTACACCGCCTTCCCCAAGTTTTTCGAGGTTTCAATCCGACTCGGATTTGTAGAACGCGGGTACTCGAGAGTGATGACGCGGACGACACCAACTTCGTTTCAATCCGACTCGGATTTGTAGATCGCGGGCACAGAGAAGAGAACGTTGAAGATCCGTTATGCGCTGTTTCAATCCGACTCGGATTTGTAGATCGCGGGCACTAGCAAACGCTACGCATGTGGCGTAACTAGGGTTTCAATCCGACTCGGATTTGTAGATCGCGGGCACGACTGCTATGCAGATGACGCAGACCCGGCCGCGAGGGTTTCAATCCGACTCGGATTTGTAGATCGCGGACACCAGAAACAACCTACCCTCAGACTTCGGTTTGAGAGGTTTCAATCCGACTCGGATTTGTAGATCGCGGGCACTACTGTCTCTCTCAGCAAGTTCGGGCCACCCGTGTTTCAATCCGACTCGGATTTGTAGATCGCGGGCACGGTGGTCTTCCTGAACGGGGAGGTCTTCGAGATGTTTCAATCCGACTCGGATTTGTAGATCGCGGGCACCTAGCCCAAGCAAACCACGGCCCCCCGTGTGGGGTTTCAATCCGACTCGGATTTGTAGATCGCGGGCACTCAGGATGGCCGACGCAGCGCGTGAGTTGCTGGTTTCAATCCGACTCGGATTTGTAGATCGCGGGCACGGGAGCTTAGTGGTCGCGCTCGTAAG